>CALLXF010000007.1 GCA_938015805.1 uncultured Saprospiraceae bacterium
CTAACCAGTTGACTATAGGAGCTTCTTACGATTTTCCTTCAACACCATTAAAAGAGACACATAACGGAACTGTCGAGTTACTTGTCGGATACAAGTTTAATTATGCAGGATATTACATTCCTATGGGAAGAAGGTAATGTAAAAAGTCTTTTAAAGAGCTTTAAATTTTAAAACAAAAAATAATAACAATGAGTAGTAAACAATTTTTAAGTAAAGTAATTATTAGAATCAAAATGTTAAAACAAGTGTTAGGATATTCACTTCTGTTATCGGTTATACTTTTATTTGCTGCGTGTAGCTCAGAACAAAACGATGATGCCTTGGATGATAATGATGATGTAGTTCTGGAAAACGGGTTTACACTCGAAAATAATTCATACGAGACGCCTAATGGTTATTTAATATTCCATACGGCGTTGCAATATGATCCAGTAGCCATGGAGGATGTGTATCGGGTAAAGAATCACTTTTCTTTTTTATTTATGGAAGGATCTGCAATAATTAATGAGAGGGAGATTTTATACTCTGTAGATACAAAACATAATATCTACCATTATTTTAGAGATATAGGAGCGGAGCTTCTTGTTGATGATATACAGTCTATAGCTATCGCACCTGACAGTTATATACAATCTGCAGGTACAACTACTAGAGTGGACATTTCAGATATTGATCAAGAGGTGACTCAAAATGGTCTAGGGTATGGAGATCCCGTTTTTGCAGGAATTAATTATCCTATCGCAGATAATGACTTTGCCTCTTTTACGATTAATAGTATTGATGTAGATTATGCCTCTATGACAGGTACTATAGATTGCGAGTACAGTATAGACTCTGAATTTGCTTCTGGAGAAATCACAGGAAAATACATTGGTACTTTTGATATTCTTGTAAGATAGGTATTCCGTCTACTGAGGTTATTTATAAACTCAATCGGAATGAGTAGGTGATATTGTATATCACCTACTCATTAACTTAATACAGCTTTAACTATGAGGTATATTTTTATTGCGGATAGATATTTAAGCCTTCTGTTTGGATATTTTCGATATTCTAAAACTTAAGTAGTATCAGATAGTCATACCACTGAATACAAACCTTTCATTTTATTTATTATAGTAAACGACTGATTTCCGATATATTTTTTTGTTCGATAATCGTAAAAAGTGGGTGTTGAGCTAGATGTTTTGATAAGTATTCTTGCTCAGTCTGACCTGGCGTGGGAATCAGAATAGCTTTTTTATCTAGCTTGTATAAATCCATAATAGAGCTATAACCTGCTCTACAGATTATTGTATTAGATGCGGAGATGAGCTGGTTTAGTTTTTCGGAATCTAACCTGCTGTAAAAGTCTAAGGATGGATGCTCTTCCTTCAGTTTTTTTAATGATACTGATTTTTCTATTCCTCTTACAAAGGCTATTTTTTTGTTTTGATTTTCTATGGAGGATAGTAATTTTTTTTCCAAAACCGTCCTTGCAGGTTCGGGGCCCGATAAGACTATGGTCATGTCATATCGCTGCGGTATTTTTAGAAATTTCATTCGCGTAAGCAAACCTATAAAACGGTGCTTATGGATATCCGTTATGTCAGATAGCTTTCCAGATAGAAGATGATTTTCTTTGTCTGGTATCCATAGTTCATCATATTGGTTGATAAGACTTTTATTAATCTTAGTAGCTATATAGGAGGCTAGTGGATTCCAAGATTGTATCTGTAGTTGATGACTGATAAAATAATTAATTACTCCATCAGCACGTACACCATACCGTCCGTCTGAGATGATATAATCAAACTGGTTTTCTTCCTGGAGATTTTGCGTAACGTTTAATTCTTTATGATAAGTCTTTAGAATTTTAGGGAGTTGTAAAAGCATATTAGTAGCCATGCTTTTATACTTGTAATGGATGTTATAACTCGGGAGTTCTATAGCTTCTATAGTGGGAAACTCCATTCGCAGTAATGCGAGTGCATTTCCGTCACTTGCTATCACTATCGTACAGTTGTTTTCGATAAGTTCTTTAATGATCGGTATAGATCTCGTAGCATGACCCAGACCCCAGTTAAGCGGTGCAACTAATACTTTACTGCTAGAAGGAATTAAAGATCCGATCAAATCTAATTTTTATAGTTGGCTAAAATTACAAAGTATAGCTAACTCTATTAGACATAAAAAAGTCTATGATTTAAACTTAGCCTAGGCGTATTTCATCCTTTGCAGCATTAAAAAACTTAAATTCTTTTAAGTGGAAACTTTCGTTTACTTGGATGTCTATCCATTTTCCATGCTTACGCCACCACTTCATTCTTAAACTAGGAAAGCCTTTTTTAAGATAGGAATGGATAAATGGATGTACTTCTAAAGTAAGTTTTGTATTAGGCTGATTTGAAATAATAAATGCTAGATCGTTCTCTATCTGATCTACGACCAGAATACTTGGTACTGCTGTTCCAGATCCATCACAGACTGCACATACCTCATCGGTATTTATCTTTACCGCAGGTTTTACACGTTGACGTGTTATCTGCATCAGACCAAATTTACTAAGAGGTAAAATTGTATGCTGAGCTCTATCGTTTTCCATAAATTTCTTCATGGCTTTGTAGAGCTTTACTTTATTATCATTTTGACGCATATCGATAAAGTCGATAATGATCAACCCCCCAAAATCTCTAAGCCTGAGTTGTCTTGCGATTTCCTGTGCAGACTCTAGATTTACTTGTAAGGAGGCGTCCTCTTGATTTTTCTTGATCATTTTAGGACCACTATTTACATCGATGACATGCATCGCTTCTGTGGTTTCCATTACTAGATACACACCACTACGTAATGTAGAGGTCCGCCCAAATGATCCTTTTATTTGTCGATTTACCGGAAATGCATCAAATATATGACGACTGCCTTTGTACTGGCTTACGATATTTACTCTCTTAGGAGCGATCCGTCCTAGGTAATCTTTTATGTTTTTATAAAGCGTATCCTCGTTGATGATCACTTTTGTGATATCCTCGTTAAGCATATCCCTAAGAATAGTAGAGGTTTTGTCGATCTCGCTTAGTAGTTTAACTGGGGGTTTACTGACCTTTAGTTCCGTAAAAATTTGTTTCCATTTATTTTCTAAAGATCGCAATTCTGTATGCAAGTCTGCCACACCTTTACCTTCACCAGCCGTACGAACGATCACTCCCATTTTCTTAGGTTTGATACTTTCAATCAGTGTTTTTAGTCTAGAGCGTTCTTCTCTATTTGCGATTTTTTTAGAGATGGCCACGACATCTGTAAAAGGAGTAAGTACTAAAAACCTTCCTGGGATAGTAATCTCACAGCTCAGTCTAGGCCCTTTAGTGGATATAGGCTCTTTTAGAATCTGAACTAGTATAGGTTGCTTTTTTTCAAGGACTTGATCGATTTTTCCATTTTTGAAAATATCAGGTTCCAGTTCAAAACTATCTAACCGATGCGTCGTATGTGTTCCGCCGATCGCTTCCTTAGTATATTTTAATAGTGATCTTAGTTGTGGACCTAGATCCGTGTAATGTAGAAAAGCATCTTTATCGTGGCCTATTTCTACAAACGCGGCATTTAGTCCAGGCATCGTCTTTTTAACATAGCCTAAAAATATATCTCCTACAGAAAAGTTATCACTGGTTTTTTGCTTATGCAATTCCACCAGTTTCTTGTTCTCAAGTATGGCAACTTCTACTTCTGAAGGAGTCGAATTAATAATTAACTCCTTATCCAAAACGTAATTGTTTAAGACGGTGCTTAGTTAAAAGGAGCTTCTTTAGAAAGGATACTATATATTATAGAGAGGGTAGTGGTGGTAATTTATCTTTTTGGGATCGGCTATTCTAGAGTAATCAAAAAATGCATCCTTGATCCATAAAGCCCAAAATAACTTTCTGACCTTAACGTACTGTAAATCCCGTAAAATACTGGACGTATGATACACTAAGGTCAGAAAACCATCTGGTTATTTATTTCTTTTTCTTATGTCTATTCTTTCTAAGTCTCTTTTTTCTTTTGTGAGTAGAGATCTTATGTCGTTTTCTTTTTTTACCGCAAGGCATAAATTCAAATTTTAATATTATTTAATTAACTCATTACATCTAACGCTATAAGCATTGAAAAGAGTTTCATTTTCTTTTTTAGAATACGCTTCTGCAAGTAAACAGATCGTAGTTTTATTATTTTTTTCTAAAGCTTCGGCAGATTTCAATCTTTCTAAAGCTTTATCTATTTGATTCGTTTGGATCGCTAGTCTGCCTAGCTGATTCAATACGTTTACATTTTCTGGATACTTTTTGTTCAGTCCGACTAGTTGTAAAATTCCAGCCATGGGATTATCTTTTGGAGGAAACTCCACATATCCTAAAGCTAAGTTTATTTTATGATCTATATTATCCGGATTGAGCGAACTCGCTTTTTCCAATGCTTTTCTCGATCTTTTGGCACAAAAATCTTTTAACTTTTCTTCCTCATAAGCTTGTACTCCATATAAATAGGTTGTACCTGCGATTGACCAAGAGCTTTCATCGTTATTTACTTCTGCTATTTCTTCAGCGTAGTAACCTGCTATTGCTGGATGACCCATCTGGAACCACATTTTAGATAATTCCATTTTAGACTTTTGCTGTAAAGAATCACTAGTGGCATTCTTTAACTGTACTTCTCCCGCTTCTATTGCATTTAGCTGATCTTTTTTAAGACCTGCTTTGGCATCCTCAAAGATGAGCTGTATCCCAGTACTTTCAAAATTTGCACTTCTAGACGTTTCTACAAGTTTTTGTTTACTCGGCTTGGTGTCTAAAACAAAATAAAAAAGACAAAAAACCAAAACAGATATACCGATTACTACAAGCTGTTTTTTATTCACCACTATTAGAATCGCTTGGTAGAGAGTTTACATTTTCTTTTACTTGCTCCATAAAAATATTAGCAGGTTTAAAAGCAGGGATGTAATGTTCTGGAATCTCGATTGCCTCGTTCTTCTTTATGTGTCTTCCTATTTTCTTTGCTCTTTTTTTAATGATAAATGACCCAAATCCTCTGATGTAAACATTTTCACCTGAGTATAAAGATCCTTTCACCTCATTAAAAAACATTTCTAGCGATACAAGAACATCTACCTTAGGCACTCCTGTTTTTTCCGAAATTATATTAACAAGATCAGCTTTTCTCATCTATGTATCTGATTTATAAATAGTTATGATACTATTGTTACCCTTTTTTTTGAAGGACTGCAAATTTCGCATTTTTATCGGGTAAAGCCTACTTTTAAATCACTTTTGTTAAAAAATAAGCCAATTAATACCTTCTGTATCAATCAAATATGATAGTATTCTGCAATATGTGTTCCTAAAATGCAGCTTTGAGTATCTTTACATTAAATAAAGTACTTATATGTTACTATCTATGACCGGTTACGGGAGGTCTTCGAGGCGTCTTGGGGATAAAAATATCTCAGTAGAAATAAAATCACTAAATGGTAAAACATCTGATCTCAGACTCAGGGTTCCTGCTAATTTTAAAGAAAAAGAAATTACCATTAGAAAGATAATTCTACAAGGATGTAGCCGTGGTAAAATCGACGCCAACGTAGAAATCGCATCAGAATCAGGAGAAAACGATTTTGCCTTAAACAAAACATTGTTTGATAAGTATCTAAATGAACTTAAAGAATTAGATCTTCCTTCAGACAGTAATACAGATTATGTGCAGGCAATCTTACGTATCCCTAACGTCATAAAAGCAGATGATAAGGAACTCGATGAGGAAGAATGGAAAGTAATTTTAGAAGTTACTGAGGAGGCTCTTGCTAACCTTACAAACTTCAGAAAAGAAGAGGGAGATATGACTAAAATAGATTTTCATAAAAGAGTAAGCTCCATCCAAAATAATCTGGAAGAGATCGCTCCTTATGAGAGCAGAAGAGTAGATAAGCTTAAAGAAAGACTTAAGTCAAAACTAGAAGAATATATTTCAAATGAAAAAGTAGATCCTAATAGATATGAGCAAGAAGTTATTTACTATCTGGAAAAATTAGATATAAATGAAGAGAAAGTGAGACTCTCTCAACACTGTAAATATTTCTTAGAAGTTCTAGACATGGATAACGCAGAGAAAGGAAAAAAACTCGGATTTATCAGTCAGGAAATGGGACGGGAGATAAATACGCTAGGAGCAAAGGCTCAAGATGCAGATATACAACAACGTGTAGTCGGCATGAAGGATGAATTAGAAAAAATAAAAGAACAAGTTTTAAATATTATCTAAGTGAGTAAGGAATTTTACGGAAAGATGATCGCCTTTACGGCACCATCTGGAGCAGGAAAAACAACTATCGTAAAGCATTTATTAGGTAAATACGATGAACTAGGGTTTTCTATCTCTGCCACGACACGAGAGAAACGTAAAAAAGAAAAAGAAGGGAAAGACTATTACTTTATGTCTGTCGACGAATTTAAATCGCTCAGACGTAAGAGAAAATTTGTAGAATGGGAGGAAGTTTACGATGATCAATTTTATGGGACGCTAAAATCAGAGGTGGAACGAGTCTGGTCTACTGGAAAGCATGTTGTTTTTGATATAGATGTAAAAGGAGCAACTTCTATAAAGAAAAGATATGGAGAAAGATGTCTTGCTATTTTTATCAAACCGCCGAGTTTAAACGTTCTGATACAGAGATTGACAGATAGAAAAACAGAAGATGAGAAGAGTCTACAAAAAAGGATCAGGAGAGTAAAACGCGAACTCAAGTTTGAAACCAAATTTGATAAAGTACTCGTAAATGATCTTTTAGAAGTAGCCTTAGAAGAGGCAGAACTTTTTGTAGAAGATTTTATAAAGTAAATAATATGGAAAGTCTAACCACCCGTAGTATCAGTATCAAAGTAATCGCTCGTTATGAGACAGAAGCTTCTGGTCCTAATCAGGAAAAATTTGTTTTTTCTTATCAGGTGACTATAGAAAATAAAGGACTCGATGCAGTACAATTACTAGATAGACACTGGATTATAGTGGATGCGGATAATGTAACTAGAGAGGTAAAAGGCCCTGGTGTCATCGGACTACAGCCAGTAATAGAGCCAGGTGACCATCACACGTATAATTCTTGGTCTGTCCTCCGCACGTCGATCGGTAAAATGACAGGTTATTATGGAATGCATAATATGCAGACCGGAGAATCCTTTCAGGTAAAAATTCCAACATTTAAGTTAATCGCAGATTTCGTAAAGAACTAGATATATACGATGATGTATCAGTAAAAGCCTTTTTGCTAACGTCTTGATTATAATTGTTTGATTTTTTTAACTCATAGGGTTTAATGCTTAAGCAGGATAGGACATTCATATTACTTTTAAATAACTAAAATAACCGCTGCTGCACGGGATATGCTTTTGGGTTTTCCATTGCTAGTAACTGTGCTTTCATATCCACTCCCATCGCATAACCCGTAAGTGAGCCATCCGATCCGATTACACGATGACATGGGACTATAAAAGGTATTGGGTTTAACCCATTTGCTCGACCGACTGCTCTTATTGCTTTAGGATTATCTAGAGCTAAGGCGATACTCATATAACTTACTGTTTTTCCATAAGGAATTTGTAAAAGATGATTCCATACTTTTTGATGAAATGGAGTTCCATTAGATATATCTATACTTACAGTAAATGATTTTAACCGACCGTCGAAGTAATCGAGCAGCTCCGATCGGCACAAAAAAGTGTGATGACTTTCGTTTTCCTCTATTTTTTCCTCTGATAATCTAATAGAAGTAATTCCTTTTTGGCTGGAGCCAATAATAAATCTGCCCATATCACTGACTAATACGCTCCTATATTGAAAATCCATAGAAAAAAGATACAAACATTCTTGACGATACCAAAAAAGAGGCTAAATTTGCAACGCTTTTAGAAGCAGGCTGGTGCCTTAGCTCAGTTGGTAGAGCAATGGACTGAAAATCCATGTGTCCCTGGTTCGATTCCTGGAGGCACCACAATAAAAACCTCGGTTGTATAATTACTTCCGAGGTTTTTTTGTTTTAAGGATTAACTAGAAAACCACTATAGAAATAAAGAATGCAGGCTTGTAGTTTATCTCGATTAATCTATCGTGCTCAGCGAGACTAAATATTTACAATCTTCTTTACAACTATGTCGTTTGTATAAAAATACTTGTCGTAATTTCCACTTATGAAAATTCATTCTCCTACCCAGGTCGGTATGTCTTTACTATTCTTAATCGCATTAGGGATCGGTTACGATGTATATATAAATGAGGATCAGGGAAATGTAAATTGGATCTTAGTCTTGATTATTTTGTTTATAGCATTATATGTTTTTAAAGCCCAGATAGATTACCGATGGCATACAAAATATCCGCTTCCGATCGAACCGGAAATCAAAAAATGGCTGGTCCATAACTTCCCGTATTATAATACGTTAGAGGGTGATCTAAAACAAAAATTTGAAGATCGTATAGGGCTTTATAGTGAGGCTAGAATTTTTACGTCTATCGGTAGTAAAGAGAGAGCTGTTCCTGAGGATCTTAAGGCTATGATCGCTGCCCATGCCGTTAGAGTTACTTTAAAGTATGATGATTTTTTAATTGGTGATTTTGATCGGATCATGATGTATAAACATCCGTTTCCTACTCCGAGGCATAAATTTCTGCATATCGTAGAAACAGAAGTCGAAGATGGTGTCATTATTTTTACCCTAGACTATTTAATGAATGGTGTCCTAGAACCAGCCCAATATTATAACATAGCTTATCATGCTTATGTAGAGGCATTTTGCAAACAGAACCCTACGATAGATTTTTCTTTTATAGAATCAGTCACTACAGACCACATGGAACTGATCAGTGGATTTAAAGTGGAAGATCTGCTGACGACTTTAGGATATAAAAGTTTAGATCCTGTCCCTGTAGTCGTAACATACTACTTTACTTTTAGAGAAAAATTTATAGAGCTCTTACCTGATGTAGTAGAGCGTCTAGACGCCATTTTTAAACCTTAGATTTTTTAAACTTTGAAGTCGCAGGCCTTAGAATTTGAGATATTAGACTAATTAATAGCAAATATTAATGCATTATTTCCATCAAGATATTTCTTCTTGGTTTCATAACTAGATCCGTCTAAACATTTTAGCATTTCCACACGGACCTCAGATTTCTAAATTATCTATTACTTCCGCAAATGCACATAGTTGTCGATTCCCTTACCATTAAGTTGTCTAGATACTGCATCTGCATCTGAGCGACTGGCATATCTACCAGAGGTAACTACATGGATTCTGGAGTCATCAAAATTGACGATTTCTGCATCATGCCCTAATTTTGATAATTTGGACTTCATATTTTGAGCATTTTCTTTTTGCATATAACTCCCTGCTATCACTAGATATTTACCACCTGCTGAGGAAGATCGAGCCGGAGAAGATGTCCTTGGAGCTGGCTTAGGTGCTGGTTTAGAAGCAGGTTTTGCAACTGGTGCTTCGATAACATCATCTTCGTATATATCCTCATCCTCCCAGTCTTCTTCTGCATCCAGTTCTTCGTAATTGACATCATCTTCATCTTCAAAAAACTCATCAGCTTCATCAGCTATATCTTGACTAGTATCTACTAGTTCGTCAGTAGCTTCTTCTAGTGTTTCTGTTGCATCCGTTATAATATTGTTTTCTCCGTTATTGCAAGATTTAAATACGGTCGATAACCATAAGTAAACTAGAAACAATAAAACCAAATACATTAATATTTTCAAAACTCTTCCCATGATTATTGTCTTTTATTTTTTAGAATAGATATACTAATCAATTCTCTAACACACAAAAATACTACATATTATTTAAAAACCATATATGTAACACACTGATAATAGAAAATACTGTTAAATGTTGCAACTACTATAATAAGGACAAGCGATCTCAGTTTTTGAGACTGATAAAATTATAAGACCTTAATCGTTATAAGTAATCTAAAATTAAAATCAATGTCGTACTGGGCAGAAATTGATGATATGAAAAGAAACATATCATTTCTTACTAGCGGCGAGTTTTTGTAATTAGGAAATTTTCAACTTGGAATTTTTACAACTTCTAGGATTTCTAATATCCTCGACTGTCCTTCTTATCCATATAGTTTATAAATGCATTATTGACTACACGGACTCCTCCCGGAGTAGGGTAGTTACCAGTAAAATACCAGTCACCGGTGTTATCAGGACAAGCGGCATGTAAGTCATCTACTGTCTGATAAATCACCTCTACTTTTGGTTTTAGATTATCAGGTGTTATGATTTTAGCGATCATAGCAGAAACTTCCTCATAGGTAAATCGCTCATATAGTTTTTGTACCGGATTAATCATTTCCTCTGGAGGCTTAGATTTTTGTTCTACACATAAGTCATATGTTTCTTGCAGTAGATGAGACATGTTATTTTCCTCCAGTAATTTCACTAATGCCTTAAAAGCCACAAAACGTTTCATTTTAGACATATCGATACCGTAACAGTCCGGATAACGAATTTGTGGAGCAGAGGAGACCACGATTATTTTTTTAGGATGTAGCATTGCGATGGTCTGTATGATACTATCACGGAGAGTCGTACCTCTCACTATAGAATCATCGACTAGAACTACAGTATCTACGTCGTTTTCTATACATCCATAAGTAACGTCGTAAACATGAGACATCATTTTGCCTCTAATGGCATCGTTTGCGATGAAGGTTCGCATTTTCGCATCCTTCACAGCTAGTTTTTCGATACGAGGATTTATAGAAAATATCTCTTCTAATTTTTCTTTAGAAATATCAGGTCCGGCCTCTAAAATTTGCTTTTGTTTAAGCTTATTGGATTCCTCATTTAGCCCTTCTATCATACCGTAAAATGCCACTTCAGCGGTATTCGGAATAAAAGAAAAAACGGTATGCTTGATATCGTAATCTACCATTTTTAAAACTTTGGGGGCTAGGAGTCTTCCGAGTTCTTTTCGCTCCTTATAGATATCTTTATCGTTTCCTCTTGAAAAATATATTCGCTCAAAAGAGCAAGATTGACGAGGCAGTTGATCTTTGATAAACAGCTCTTCTACAGCACCATTTTTCTTTATAATTAGGGCATGTCCTCTTTTTAATTCTTTGACTTCACTATATCCGACTTTTAATGCCGTCTGGATTGCAGGCCTCTCCGAAGCGACTACTGCGATCTCATCATCGTAATAATAAAAACAAGGACGTATTCCGGATGAATCTCTCATTACAAAAGCATCCCCATGTCCCACCATTCCTGCCATGACGTAACCACCATCAAATTTACGACTGGATCGCTGTAACACTCTTTGCATATCAAGATGCTCAGAGATCAGATTATTTATTTCTCTATTAGAATATCCTTCTGGTTTAAACCAGTTAAATAATCGTTGGACTTCGTCATCTAGAAAATGTCCGATCTTTTCCATAACCGTTACGGTATCAGACTTCTCTTTGGGATATTGGCCTAGCTCCACTAGCTCCTCAAAAAGCTCATTGACATTAGTCAAATTAAAATTACCAGCGATCACCAGATTTCTACTCATCCAGTTATTTTGTCGCAAAAAAGGATGGACTGTTTCGATCGTATTGACCCCATGTGTTCCGTACCTCAAATGACCTAGTAATAATTCTCCAGTATAGGGTTTATTGGCTTTAAGCCAATGAGGATCATCTAATTGCTCTTCTGTACAGTTGTCAAAATGATCAAAAATACCTTTGAAAACATCTGTAAGATATTGAGGACTATTAGATCTTTTACGACTGATGTATCGATGACCAGGACCTGTATCCAGTTTTATAGTGGCTACACCTGCACCATCCTGACCTCTATTACGTTGTTTTTGTAGAAGCAGCTGTAATTTATTAAGGCCGTAAAAAGGAGTATCATATTTTTTATGATAATAATCGACGGGCTTGAGCAATCTTATTAATGCAAGACCACACTCATGCTTTATTTGCTCACTCATTATTTATCGATCTCTGATGTGTACGAGAAGTACGGTTTAGCAAAGTGCAAATGTAAGGTAAATGATAACAATAAAACATATTTAACTCTACACGATTTGCTCAGCCATCTGTCTTATATTTGCTATCAAAGACATTATAGCACATGAGTTTTTTTGGATTTAATAAAAGAGCTAAGCATCGTCGGTTTGATTTTATACCCAGATACTATGATGCGGATAAAGAAGAGTTACAAAATAGACTAAAGCAATATGAAGGAAAAGAACTAGATCAAACAGAATTAGCAAAAAACAGGATAAAATCTGGACTACGCACAAAGTATCGAGTTGACGAAGGATATAAGTCTCAACAAAAATCTAAATCTAATCGGACACTTTTATACGTGATCGTAACCTTAGTATTAATAACGTTTCTAATTTTAAGATCTGATAGTTTTAAAAATGCATTGACTAAATTTATGGATGTCTGATATTATAAAATTATTACCGGATTCTATTGCAAATCAGATCGCTGCAGGTGAAGTGATCCAGCGGCCCGCCTCTGTAGTTAAGGAGCTCATGGAAAATGCCATAGATGCAGGCAGTACAGAGATAAAATTAATTTTAAAAGATGCTGGTAAAGTCCTGATCCAGCTTATAGATAATGGAAAAGGGATGTCCGAAACTGATGCTCGTATGTGTTTTGAGCGTCACGCTACTTCTAAAATTAGATCAGCAGATGATCTTTTTAAAATCACATCGATGGGTTTTAGAGGAGAAGCCATGGCTTCGATAGCATCTATTGCTCATGTGGAGATGCAGACTAAGACCAAAGCCAGAGAACTGGGAACGAGACTAGTCATAAAAGGCTCTAAGGTAGAAACTCAAGAACCTTGCTCTACGCCAGAAGGAACAAATATCCAAGTCAGAAATTTATTTTATAATGTTCCAGCTAGACGTAAGTTTTTAAAGGCAGATCCTACAGAGCTAAAACATATAATAGATGAGTTTACGAGAGTAGCTCTCGCTCATTCCGATATTCATTTTTCTCTACATCATAATGAAAACGAGTTGTTCCATCTTCCGCCGACTAACCTGAGACAGCGGATCGTAGGATTACTCGGTAAAAGTTCTAATAAATCTCTGGTCCCCGTAGAAGAGGTGTCGGACTGGATCGTAATCGATGGATTTGTGGGTAAGCCAGAGAGTGTACGTAAAACAAAAGGAGAGCAGTTTATTTTTGTGAATAACAGATTTATAAGAAGCAATTACTTAAATCATGCAATCCGTTCTGCTTACGACGAATTGATAGCTAAAGAGGCTTATCCACTCTATGTGCTGTTCATAAAAATAGATCCTGCTAAAATAGATGTTAATGTCCATCCGACTAAACAAGAAATAAAATTTGAGGACGAGCGATTAATTTATAACTACATAAAGGTATCTGTCAGACATGCCGTTGCTAGATACACATTGACACCAGTTATAGATTTTGATGAAGAAAGTAATTTTGAACGGAGGATGATGGCTGATCCTGGTGATCGTCAGGCGAGTCATACCACTAGTAATTCGAGCTCTTTTGGAGGTATCAGAATTAAAGATCCTAGAGAAAAAGCTAATGCAGCACAGTGGCAAAGCATATACGAAGGGATGCAAAATGGCTCTAATGAGGAGCAGGCTGTAACCGTAGAAAGTAGAATATCACAAGAGGTAGGTATAGAAGAATCTGCCTCTTCAAAAAAGAAAATTTCTCAATTACAAAAAAGCTTTATCATCAGTCAGATAAGCTCGGGCCTTATGATTATCGATCAGCAAGCTGCACATGAACGGATTTTATATGATAAGTATCTTACTCAGCCTGATGATAAAGAACATACTGGTGAGCTAACACTTTTCTCAGAAACCATCGAGCTCAGTTCTTCCCAAACTCAGTTGCTGGAGCCGATTTTAGACCAACTAAATTCCATGGGATTTGATATTTCTAATCTAGGGACTAATACCTACGTTGTCAGATCGGTACCTCATGGTTTTATAAAAAATTTTTCGTTGACAGAGGAAATTGGATTGATGTTACAGAATATTACAGAGCTTCAGGATGTACAAAATCAGATCCAGCAAAACATTGCTCAGACAGTAGCATCTAAAGCATGTATAAAAAGAGGAAAAAAATTAGAAGAAGAGGAAATGATAGATCTGATCGATCAGTTATTTGCTTGTGAGATTCCCTATTTAAGTCCATCTGGTAAAAAGTGTTTTATAACCATAGAACTAGATGAAATAAAAAAGCGTTTTACAGAAGTATGATACAATTTGCACCACTGACCCGTATAATAAAACACTTGATAATTATTAATGTGTTGTTTTTTGTTGCAGTTTATTTTTCACCCTTGTCTAACCTATTTGGTTTGACAAACATGGAATTTGCTAAAACACTAAGTTTTCATTTTCCGCAGTTTGATAATTTTAAACCACTACAGATCATAACCCACATGTTTATGCACGCGGATCTAAGACATATACTGTATAATATGGTAGGGCTTTATTTTTTAGGTACATCTGTGGAGCATGCATTAGGAGAAAAACGATTTCTAACCTTATATTTTGTTGCCGGTTTTGTAGCATTAATAGCGCATGTAGTCGTTGGATATAGTACGGGCTCTTATCATCCAGTTTTGGGGGCATCGGGTGCAGTATCCGGTGTGGTAGTGGCATTTGCGACGCTATTTCCTGATCGTAAATTGATGATTATTCCTATTCCTGTTCCTGTAAAAGCGATGTACTTAGTCGGAGCATATATTGCTTACGATTTATATTCCGGATTTTCTGGAGCAAGTACAGGGGTTGCTCATTTTGCACACTTAGGAGGAGCGTTAGCAGGTTTTATACTAGCTAAAATGTGGAAACAAACTTATAGATAAAAATCATGTTTAAATCGATAGCTGACGACGTAAAGAATTCTTTTAGATCGGGTAATATGATCACTCGACTTATTTTGATAAACTGTATTGTATTTGTATGCGTAGTCTTGTTAAAAGTATTTTCTTTTGATTGGGGGGCTAGTCAGGTAGGTTCGTGGTATAAGACGATCGTTCATGATAACCTAGCGATCTCTTCTAGCTGGTACGAGGTTTTGACTCATCCATGGACCTTTTTTACACATATGTTTTTACATGAGGGACCATGGCATATTGCTTTTAACATGCTGTGGCTTTACTGGTTTGGCCGCATTTTAGGAGATTTGTTAGGAGATAAAAGGATCTTACCTCTATATATTATGGGAGGTTTTTTTGGAGGGATTCTTTATTTATTAACAGCTACATTAATAGGGGCTTCCGCCAATGGGATAGCCCTAGGAGCCTCAGGAGCAGTCATGGCTATAGTAGTTGCTGCTGCGGTTACCTCTCCAGATTATCAGATGCGTTTGATTTTTTTAGGAGATGTAAAGTTAAAGTACATCGCATTTGTTGTTTTGATATTAGATATTTTAGGAACGACTGGAGGTAACTCAGGAGGTCATTTTGCACACTTAGGAGGAGCGATATTTGGGTATCTTTTTGTTGTGGGTTTACGCAGCGGTTATAACCTAGGTCAGCCAGTAGAATATGTCCAGTCACTCTTCGAAAATAGAGAAGAGATATTTGTTAGAGCTAAACCTAAAACTAAGATGAAAGTCGCTCATCGTTCTAAGCTTGTAAAATCATCAAAAGAAGAAAAATTATCTTCTACAAATCAAGAACGCATCGATCAGATTCTAGACAAGATAAAACAACAGGGTATGGAGAATCTATCGGATGAGGAAAAAGATTTTTTATATAAGGCTAGTAAAAAATAGTGAGTCTATTTAATAAAGGATTATATGCTATAAATGTGGTCATTATGTTAGTGATGGTCTTTTCATGTTTTGCCTCCTATATAAATCCAGAACACTCTTCGTCTCTAGCGTTTGTAGCGTTAACTTTCCCCATATGGGCCGTCCTTACAGTTGGATTATTGTTATACTGGGTAGTCGTAAATGCACGATATATATATCTTTCCTTTATTGGTTTGATCTGTTGCATAAATTCTATAAATAATTTGGTTGCTTTAGATATTAGCAGATCAGTCGATACGCCAGTAAAATTAAAAGTAGTTAGTTTTAATTTTAGTAATTCCACTTCCCTATATAAAGACAAAAGACAAAGCAAAAAAAACGTTTCGTCCTTTAAAAAAAACTTTAGAAATATAAATGCAGATATCTACTGTATTCAAGAAACTGAGGACGCCTCAAGAAAAATTTTAGACCGATTATTAGGAGATTATGAAACCCATTTTTTTCACAAGAATGGGGGAACCGCTATTTATTCTAAATTCCCCATCCAAAATTCCGGCAAAATAGACTTTGGATTAAAAACCAATTCTGGCGTTTACGTAGATATTGTTATCAATGGAAGTACTCAAAGAATCTATAATGTACACCTTAAATCTAATAGGATATCAGAAGATGAGATTACAGAAATAAGAGATATCGATAATACCTATGATAAAAATCTACAAGAAACAAAAGGGATTTTATTTAAGTATGGAAAACATGGTTTGCAACGGGTACAACAATTAGAAAAACTATTAAAACATATCGAACAGTGTCCTTATCCAGTTATTCTATGTGGAGATTTTAATGAGCCACCACAGACTTATGTGTATAAACAAACCCTTTCAAAATTACAAGATAGCTTTAGAGAAAAAGGGATGGGTATCGGATCTACCTATGCCGGAAAAATTCCATTTCTTCGTATAGACTATATTTTTACAGACAGGAAGCACACGGTCATTGACTATAAAAAACTAGCATTTCCATGGTCCGATCATTACCCGATTATTAGTACTATAGGAATTTCAGACTAATAGACTAACGAGACTTATAGATGTTATAAAGTTGACCATACTCAAAACGATTTTCTTTAAATTCTATCCATTACTCCTTAAAACCATAAATCTTTAAAGCTTCAAAATACTTTTCAAAGGAAAACCCTGACCATATACAAAAAAGGAGTACCTTTGCAGCCCAAATTAAAATTGTGCCGATATTGGCACCTCACCTCTTCTATCAATAAGTTGATAGAATACAAATTTTTAAACAGACTATGTCTGATGAAAAAAACACAGAGTTGGAAAACAAGGCAACTGAACAAGCCATGGAAACGCCAGCTACTGCAGCAGTAGAAACACCATCTACAGAAGCTCCAGTAAAAACAGAGGAAGCAGCACCCGCTGAAGAACCTAAGAAAGTTAACCCTAACAGACCAGTAGAAGAAGAACGATCAGCTCACGATGATTTTGATTGGTCTATCGGTAATCGTCATACCCTAAACTATACAGAAAAAGAGATAGAAGACTATCTAAAAGATTATGAACAGTCTCTTACTTCGCTTAATGAAAGCGAAATCGTAGAAGGAACTGTTACATATATAGGTAATGGAGACGTAGTATTAGATATAAACTTTAAATCAGATGGACTAGTAGCTCATTCTGAATTTAGAGATATGCCAGGTCTTGCAAAAGGCGACAAAGTAAAGGTATATGTAGAATCTAAAGAAGATTCAAGAGGACAGTTAGTGCTTTCTAGAAGGAAAGCAAAACTTTTAGAAGCATGGGAAAGCTTAGTAGATTCTTACAAAAACGGAACTATTCTTAAAGGTACTGTTGTCAGTAAAACTAAAGGAGGACTTATTGTGGACTGCGGTGGATTGGAAACATTCTTACCAGGATCACAGATAGATATTAAACCTATTATTGATTACGATCAGTATGTAGGGAAAACGATGGAGTTTAAAGTAGTTAAGATTAACGAAACTATTAAAAACGCAGTAGTATCTCATAAAGCATTGATCGAGTCAGACCTTGCAGAACAAAGAGAGACGATCATCGGAGGTCTAGATAAAGGACAGGTATTAGAAGGTATCGTTAAGAATATTACAGACTTCGGTGCATTTATGGACTTAGGAGGTGTAGATGGACTTCTATACATTACCGATATTTCTTGGGGTCGTATAAATCACCCTACAGAAGTATTAGAGCTTAATCAGAAATTAAATGTCGTAGTACTTGATTTTGATGAAGGTAAAAAACGTATTTCTTTAGGTCTTAAACAGCTGCAACCTCATCCATGGGATGTATTAGAGGCAGAAGTAAAAGAAGGATCTATTGTAAAAGGTAAGATTGTAAACATAGAAGATTATGGTGCATTCTTAGAAATTATCCCTGGAGTAGAAGGTCTGATCCACGTATCAGAAGTTACTTGGAGTAATCAGCCTATTAATGCAAGAGACTTTTTCTCTCTAGCACAGGAGTTCGACGCTAAAGTCGTAACGATCGATAGAGAGGAGCGTAAAATGTCTCTTAGTATAAAACAAATGGAGGAAGATCCATGGGGTAAAGTTTCAGAAAAATTCCCGTCTGGTTCTAAGCATACAGGAGAAGTTAAAAACTTGACTCCGTATGGTGTGTTTGTTGAATTAGAAGAAGGAATCGGAGGAATGATCCACGTATCAGATCTTTCATGGACTAAGCGATATTCTCACCCATCAGAATATACTAAAGTTGGAGAAAACATAGATGTTCAGATCTTAGAAGTTGATTCAGCTAACAGAAAACTAGCTTTAGGACATAAGCAATTAGAAGAAAATCCATGGGATACTTTCGAAAACGTATTCCCTATCGGTTCTCATCACGAGGCTACCGTTATTCGTAAAGATGATAAAGGAGCAATCGTACAGTTACCTTATGGATTAGAAGCATTTGCACCATCTAAACATTTAAAGAAAGAGGATGGCTCTTCGGCCAATGTAGAAGAGACACTTACATTTAAAGTGATAGAATTTAATAGAGACGATAAGAGAATTTTGGTTTCTCACTTAAGATTCCATGATGATTTAAAACGAGATGCTCAAGATACAGTAAGAAAAGAAAAAGATACCGAGCGGAGACAAACTAGATCTCAACTTAAACATCAGAATTCTAATCAAAAATCTACCACACTTGGTGAGATGGATGTATTCTCTCAGTTAAAAGAACAGTTGCAATCTAATGCGGCAGCGGAGTCTTCTCCTACACCAGAACCGGTTGCGGAAGAGCCAAAAGCAGAAACACCGAAAGTAGAGGAAGTTAAATCAGAAGCTCCAGCGGCTCCTAAATCTGATGATAAGCCAGATGATCTTAAAAAAATCGAAGGTATTGGTCCAAAGATTTCGGAACTATTAACAAATGGAGGTTTAGATACATTCCAAAAAGTGTCAGAAGCGACTCCAGATGCTATTAGAGAAATCTTATTGGGAGGAGGAAGCAGATATAAAATGCACGATCCGACGACATGGCCGGATCAAGCAAAATTAGCTGCGGAAGGTAAGTGGGACGAACTAAAAGAATGGCAGGATAAATTAGACGGAGGTAAATAAAACTTCAGTTTAACCTATAAAATACTCGAGCGGGTAAGATTAATTTCTTATCCGCTTTTTTATTTTTAAACAATGATAAAATACTTACGTTATCTTCATTATAAACTACTACGTATTTGAAGAATATTTCAGTTATTGGATCGGGATTCTCAGGACTTGCAGCAGCAGCAACATTGGCAGCAGCCGGAAATAAAGTCACTGTTTTTGAAAAAAACAAAACCTTAGGAGGAAGAGCTCGTAAATTTGAGGTAGATGGATTTACTTTTGATATGGGACCGAGTTGGTACTGGATGCCTGAAGTTTTTGAGCAATTTTATCAACGTTTTGGACATACCACAAAGGATTTCTATAATCTGTTACGACTAGATCCTTCCTACAGAGTATATTTTTCCGATACTGAGACGGTAGATGTTCCAGCCTCTCTTCCGGAATTATACGAGCTTTTCGAAAACATAGAAAAAGGATCCGCAGATAAGCTTAAAAAGTTTTTGGCTGAAGCCCAATATAAGTATGAGGTAGGGATGAACGAGTTTGTATGGAAACCGAGTCACTCTATTTTAGAATTTATGGATTTTAGGCTTGTAAAGTCTGCATTAAAATTGCAAATGTTTTCTTCTATTTCTTCGCAGATTAGAAAAAACTTTACCCATCCTTATCTAAGAAATATTTTAGAATTTCCAGTACTTTTTTTAGGGGCAAAACCTCAAAACACTCCAGCATTATATTCCTTGATGAATTATGCAGACCTTTCTTTGGGTACATGGTATCCTATGGGTGGTATGCATGAGATTGTAAAAGCGATGGTTCAGATTTGTGAGGAACAAGGAGTAGTATTTAAAACAAATAATCCTGTTCATAAAATAGAAGACATATCTAACGGAATTAAAATAAAACATAGTTCGGGAGAGGATGTTTTTGATTATTGCGTTGCTTCGGCTGATTATCATCATGTTGAGACCCAGTTGCTAGATGCACAAACGCGTAATTATAACCCGGAGTATTGGGATAAAAAAACCTTTGCACCATCCTCCTTACTTTATTATATAGGCGTCGATAAAAAGATACCTAAGATTAAGCATCATAATCTATTCTTTGATAAAGATTTTGATAGACATGCTGATGAGATCTATACGACCCAGTCATGGCCAGATGATCCATTGTTCTACGCATGCTGTCCGTCTAAAACTGATTTGCATATGGCACCGTCGGGTAAGGAAAATTTATTTATCTTGATCCCGATAGCAACAGGTATGGATAATAATCGTGTAGAGAAAGATAGGCTGTACGCCAATGTGATGGATCGCCTAGAAAAAGTAGCAGGTATAAATATTAGAGATAGTATAGTGTATAAAAAGGAATATAGTGTCGAAAATTTTATAAAGGATTATAATTCTTATAAAGGCAATGCCTATGGCCTTGCTAATACATTATTGCAAACCGCATTCCTTAAACCAAAGATCAAGAATAAAAATCTTGATAGATTATATTATACAGGGCAGTTGACCACACCAGGACCCGGAGTACCTCCATCATTAATATCGGGGCAAGTGGTTGCCGCAGAAATTATAAAACAACCATAAGTGGACGAGTTATATAACAAAGTCTGTCAAAAGAGTAGCGAAATTATTACTAAGTCATATAGTACCTCCTTTTCTATGGGGATACGTCTCTTCCACAAAAAATTTAGACCACCGATTTATGGGATTTATGGGTTTGTAAGATTTGCCGATGAGATAGTGGATACTTTTTATGGAGTGGATAAGGAAGGCCTTCTTAAGGATTTTAGAAAACAAACATTCGAAGCTATAAATGCTGGAGTCAGTCTTAATCCAGTATTACACTCCTTCCAGAAAGTGGTTAACAAGCATAATATAGATCGTAATCACATCCATGCATTTTTAGATAGTATGGAAATGGACTTGTATAAGCAACGGTTTACTAGACCTGAATATGAAAAGTATATATATGGATCAGCAGAGGTAGTAGGTCTCATGTGTCTAGAAGTTTTTATTTCAGATAAACAACGTGTTGCTGAGTTGACTCCTTTTGCCAGAGCCCTAGGATCAGCATTTCAGAAAATTAATTTTTTACGAGACCTGAAATCAGATTATATCGATCGGGAACGCACCTATTTTCCAGGTATTAATATAGATACCTTTTCAGAAAATGATAAAGCAGCACTAGAGGAAGAAATTAAGGAGGAATTTGATCAAGCATTTATAGGTATAAAACAATTGCCAAAAGATGTAAGGCTAGGAGTCTATGTTGCTTACGTTTACTATTTAAATCTTTATAAGAAGATTTCAAACACTCCCGCTGCAGAGATTTTAGAGAAAAGAATCCGTGTAAAGAACAGAAAGAAAATCTACCTACTCACAAAGTCCTCTATCAGGCATAGTTTTTCAGCTTTGTAATTATAGTAATGATGATCTTAAAATAATTAGCTTCATCATCCCGAGCTAAAACTTTATGTCTTAACAACTAAGATAGAAGTAGTCTCAGTCGTCCTATTGTTCATAAATACCACTTTGTCCTGAGGTAAGAGAGTTATATAAACTAAAATGATTTAGAGATTCTTGTTTGGATATGATGACCTTGTAAACATCATTCTGAGTAATATTCAAAGAACAAAGAGTCAGATTTTATCATTCAAATAAAAAAAACAAAAAAAAATTTGATTTTTTTTCAAAAGATTTCACCTAATTCCGAGTCTATTTGAGCCTTGTTTAATACCGTTCAAAATGATATATATAAATTATAAAATGTATAAAACGACTGTAACTCAAGAGCTGATATAGGGTAATAGAATCATAGGATTTTTTAGAGCGGTTTTAACGATTGTAAATGGAGGTTATCTGAGGGGGATAGAGTAAATATTTTTTTAAAAAAGTTTTAAAAAAAGTTTGGTTAGAAGATTAAAAGGGTTGTATATTTGCAGTCCTTTTGAAACAGAGGTTGTTTCAAATCGAAAGTTAATTGACAAATTTGGAAAGTAGGTAAATAAAAAAAACTAAGGTTTTTTTTACTCAACAATTAAATGGCTAGGAATTAAATTTCCATAAGTACAAACTGATAGTTCACTTCGGTGAACAAAAGAATTTACTATGGAGAGTTTGATCCTGGCTCAGGATGAACGCTAGCGGGAGGCTTAATACATGCAAGTCGAACGGTAA
>CALLXF010000008.1 GCA_938015805.1 uncultured Saprospiraceae bacterium
AGTGAGAAAAATTATGGTTTATACATTTTGTATAAAAATAAATATATTAACTCACATTTTTGCTTTTATTCAGGATATACATTTGTATCAGAACGTTCGACGAATTACATTATTAATTAATCCAAAAACAGAATGATGAAACACTTATTGATTTTTATTACAATGCATCTTCTCTTCTTTAAAGCTTCAGCTCAAATAGGGTCAGGAGTAAGTAGCATTTGCCATACAGAAGTAAAAACGACGAAAATTAAAATCACTGACGATATTGATCCTAATTCTCTACAAGTTTTCGAAAAATTAAAATTTTTGAAAAAGAAAATTACTACTGTCGAATCCAAATATTTTAATGCTGACGGCAACTATAATTCTTCAACAAAATTTATTTCTCATGAAAATGCATATCCTGCCTGGTATGTTCCCGCATCAGAAACTATTTCAACAGAAAGTGGAATGCTCAGTTACTATGAAAAGGACAATAAATACCTGACGGGTGGATGGCCAGGAGGTGCAAAGATTACTGACACAAATGTTGAGTACGGAACAGACAAAGAAACTCGCAAAAGATACGGTTTTAAAAAATACTCGAATAAAGAAAGAAATGACTTCAATACTTTTAATCGTGAAATCCAAAAAACTGGCTTATTGAGTTTTTATTCATTTTATGTCCCAAACAAAAATGAAAGAAAGGATTTTGAAAGAGAGGGTTATAGAGTTTACACCAGCAAAGAATTTATTTCCATTGAAAATAATACTCATTCCTTAGTCTGGAATTTAAACAATTACTCCTTAGTCCAAAAATTTTATGACTCTGGTCAATTACTCAAAATTATAACATCGCAATATCATTATAATGAGGTTTTTAATGAATATCTTATTTCTAATCAGGAAGCAATTAATTTATTGACTTTTACGACTGGTGACTGTTATGAGGAAGTAAGAAATACCACCTATAGCAACTACAGAAATGATTGTCAGAATAAAGCGTTTTCTAGGTCAAAATCTGTTGAAGATGATAGAAAGACTTTATCAATTTACCCAAACCCAACCGATAAAAATATAACTATAACTTTCCCGTCTTACTCTTTATCATCACTAATAGAAGTCAGGGATTTATCAGGTAAATTGCTTGTGTCGGAAAGTTCTAAACCTAGAACAACATCATTAACAATGCATCTTGATAACAATCCTTCAGGTATTTATATAGTAAGAGTCATTCAAGACAAAAGCGTCCTAACCAAAAAATTTGTAAAACTTTAAAAACCTAAAATCATGAGATTATTAATATATATATTTCTTTTATTACCTTTCATGGCATACAATCAAAATAACCAATGTTTAACTAATGGAGTAGATGGTTCTAAAATAGAAATTATTACAGACCCAGAAACTATTTTTCCTACTCCCACGGAAGACTTTGATGGAGATGGAATACCAGACATCATAGAATGCCCTAATGGATTCCCGGATTGCATCGATAGCGATAATGATGGTGTTCCAGATATTATGGATACAGATAGTGATAACGATGGTATTCCAGATAGTCAAGAAGGTAACTCTGATTATGACAAAGACGGATTTCCCAATTATCTAGATTCGGATAGTGACGATGACGGTGTACCAGATAGTGATGATAAATGTCCTTTAGAAGTAGGGGCCGATGATGATGGTTGTGGGGATTTAGATAGAACAGTTTTTTGGGTACATGGATGGAAAGGAAATGAAGAAAGTTGGTTTAAAGCGGGTAAAGATGTTGGTGCTCACGATTTTGAGGGTGGAAGGTTTAGGGTTACTAGCAAATTTGCTAATTATGAAAACTATCAAACATCATTAGAAGATTCTGCCGATAATCTAAAAGAAGATATTAGAGAACTTATTGATCCAAATTCAGAATCAGAAAGAAATTTTGTAATTGCCCATAGTCTAGGAGGACTAGTTACTCGTCAGCTTGGATTAGTAGAAAATCCTTATAATAATGAAGGTAAATTAGCGTTTAATGGGATCATAACATTCGGAACACCACATTTAGGTGCGGCAGCTGCAAATACATTAATTAATCAACCTGAACTAATAGAAGAATATCTGAAATATACTTGTGAATCTTTAGGAGCAACTAAAGTAATAGAAAATCTAACAGGTAGTTCTGAACTCAATTTATTATTAATCAACTTGGGTATTACGGATAAAGCCACTGATTTTGCATGTAACGAAGGTTTAGATCTAATTATACCTGAAGCTATAATACATCTCACTACAAAAACAGAGCCTCAACTTACTACAGATTATTCCTCTAATATTCCAATTATGTTAACGGAACATAATGCAGCTTTTTATGGTATCGAGGAGACAATAGATGATACGTTTACGCCTAAATGGATAGGAGCAATGAGATACAATCCTTCTGATAAACCGCTATATGAAGGTGATATTACTGATACCTATGGAATAGAACTAATAAATAATTATCTTAATACGTTTGTACACAAAGAAAAAATTTGGCGTGATCGTATTTCAAGTCCTTTTCCTAAACAAGCAAGTGACATAGCAAATGCGTTTAAAAAAGGAATTGAATGGTTTACAACAATGGATCCTACTTATAGAAGTTTAATAGGAGCGATAGACATAGAGTTTGATCTATTGGACATTGTTATCATAGAAAAACCAGCAGACGGCTTTATCTTAGCAGAATCAGCTATGAATGCACCAGGTGCTACTTATACACCCAGACTTATGCCTGGCTCTAATCATTTCCAAATGAAAAATGATAGTAATACGGAGCAGGCAATGACAGATATTTTTGAATTTGGTTTAGACAGAGGATTTTTCAAAACCGAAAAAAGATAAAATGAAGAACATGATAAATTATATCTTAATCACTATAACTGCTGGTCTTATGCTTAGCTGCAATGAAAATGCAACTGAACTAATTGACCCTCCAACCATTAAAAAAGAAGTATTTGAATTAATTTGGGTGACATCCTTACATGATTCAAAAGAAATTGTAAACCTAAACAATGGTCAAGTGTATGATGACTTCTATATTTATTCTGGCGATAAAGACGATTCTTTGTCTCTTTTCGGATTCGATACTACAGAAGGTATAAGACTATGGGATTTTAATAATAGCTCTGAAGTAAGCGATGAAATTGATAAAAGTTTTTTATTTAACAGTAACTATATTGGTCTAACCAGTAAAGGACTGGTGTCTGTTAATCTAGATTCAAAAGTTTTAAATTGGGAAATTGCTTTAAGTCCTATTTATTTTAGAACTGCTAAAAGTTCAAAAGTTTATAATGATAATTTATATTATCCAGTTGAAATTGGAGGTGTAGGACTTAATTCAGATGCTGTAGCAATTTTAAAAATAAATTTAGTTAATGGTGAATTCACCGAAATATATCGTAAAGAAAATGATAGCTCCGGAGTTAAATCCATTTCCCCGCCAGTTGTTAATTTCAATTCAGATGGTGATGAAATAATAATATTTAGTGAACGTCCAAATGAAGATACATCACCTCCTGCTACTATTCAAGATATCGTCGCATACAATGTCACCAAAAAAGTAGAGTCATGGAGAACATCCAATTTCTCCGCATTTTATGCCTCAAATGGCATTCATCCTCCAATTATCCATAACGATATCGTTATCACTGGTGGTGACTGGAGTATTTATGCCTTTGACATTAATACAGGTCAGCAACTTTGGAGATATCAGGTTCCTGGATATGATCAATTTGGTATTTGGACTACTACTAATCATCTCATTCACAATGATCGTTTATATGTTAACCCTTCTGGACATCCTATTATCTGCTTAAACCCTATTGATGGTTCTGTTATTTGGGAAAATCTAGAAGATGCTCCTAACTGCACCGATAATATGATCTATTATGAAAAAGAAGATTATCTCGTTTATACTTCTTGGGGTTTAGGCTCTGTAATGATAATAGATGCCCTAACTGGAGAACTAGTACATAGAGAAAGATCTGAGGATTCTACCTTTAATAATGATCCGGTTTACGATCCTGAAACAGATATGTTTTTTACCAGCACTTATAAACATGCTATCGGATTTAAAATCAATCGGCCTGAGTAATTATTATGATACAAAAGGAATAACCTGGATTTCTAGGTTGTTCCTTTTTTATATAAGGTAGATTACTTCCTTACCACCAGACCACAAAAAAAGACTGATAATGATCATCTGTTTTACACCAGCACAATACAGATTGTTTCTCTCCTAGACTCTCATCAATCTTAACTATTACCGCCTTGTAACCTACCCATGATTTATGTTTGGATGGCTCCATCCCCCACTCCGTTTTTGTGGGTATATAGTATAATGAGCTGACATCGTTTATACTTTTAAATAATTCTAAATCGAGATAATAGCCTTTGATGGCTTTTATATAAACAGAGTCTATTCTTTGTTTATACTGATAAGGAACATATAAGGTGGCTAAGAACAATAACGCCTGTGATATTTGATTTGTATCTAAAGGCTCTATAGTCGCACTAGTAAGTTTATGATACAATAATGGAAATTGTTTTTCTTGTAGCTTTTGCAATTTTTGCTTTAATGTATCTTTTCGATTAGGTCCGATCCAGTTATACTTCTCTATTTTAGAAACGCTAGGATCATAGAGATAAAATTTATACGCTAACTCTAAATGAAGTATTTTTTTTGTTTTGATTTCTTCGATAATAAAATCTAGTTCGCCAATAGTTTTTTTACTATCGATTATTTGTAGATTCTCGTAAAGGACATTATAGTTTCTAGATGTTTTTATCAATTGAGAAACCACTTTTTCTACTAGATGTCCTAATCTCAAATTTGTAGGTAAGTCAAATGATATGTCTTCTGGCACATCTAATAATGCTAGTCTAAAATCATCTACAGCAGGAATTAATTGGACCAGGTTTTCTGTTCTTAAAATGGAATGTATCCTAGTCATAAATTATTGTTGTTACCTATTCAGCATGTTGTCTATTACATACACTTGTATTACCTCAACTGATAAAATTGCATTGGTGAGCTATTATTGGCTATAGCCAAAATAGGTTTTGCTCCATTAACTTTTAATAAGCGAGCATCACGTACATCTCCTGTCGCTGAGATACCTGACTCAGTAGGGCTAAGAGGTCTCCATTTACGATTACCTTGGTTTATAAGTACATTACCCGTTCCAGCATCTGATCTAGTCGTTTCTACTTCTCTATCATAAAAATTACCAGCGGTAAAAAGATCTTTATCACCATCGCCATCAAAATCATAAGCGATAATGCCATAGACAGGGGCTATCTGGCTTTCTAACGGTAGCTCGTATGCGGTAAAATTTCCTTTACTATCACCATAAAAAATAGTATGTGCAAAAGTGTATACCTCCTTAGTGGTCATTCCTTCTGTCTTTCCTTCTAAAACAACCTCTACAGTAGATTTTCCAAAAACATCATAGGTCTCAAATTTCTCTGCCACAAATGGCATCTGCTCAGAGGAACACTGTCTCCCTCTCACCGGAAAAGTTTTACCATCTTCATTAAATCCTAGATAGACATCGTTAGATCCATTTTTATCAAAATCATTTACAAATAATTTAAATGGCTCTGACTCACTGGCTGGATATTTATTATTAAGCCCATTGTTACCAGCTATAATGTCTAGGTGTCCATCACCATCTATGTCTTCAACCACTACCCTATTCCACATACCATTAGTTTTTTCTAGACTCGGCGTAGACTCCTTTATAAACTTATTACCATCATAAGAATAGATCCCTAAAGGCATCCACTCTCCGGCTATAATTAGCTCAGTTGTTCCATCATTATCGATATCTGCAGCTACAGCACTGGTAACCATTCCTATGTTATTAAAAACAGCTCCTATCTCTGAGCTCACATCTTTTATTTTACTTGTTGTAGTTTGTAAGATTTTACTACTTGCTGATCTTCCATACTGACCAGGTACTTGTCTCCCACCAACAAAAAAGTCCATCAATCCATCAGCATTAAAATCATAGCTACAAGTTACACCTGTACTGATCTCTGTACCCTCTAATACCATACCTTTAGAAAAATCCTGATTATCACTATTTAAATACATCCGATCAGTAAAGCCTTCTAACTTATCTCCATACTCATTTCCACCACTTCCTACATAAAGGTCTTTTTTTCCATCTTTGTTTATGTCAATAAAAAGAACTGAGCCATCCTCATATCCTTGATGCTTTTGGAACGAAGTATTTACGGCTTCATTAAAAACTCCGTTACCCTCACTCAAAAATATTTTACCGCTATTTCCTACAGAACCCCCAATATAGAAATCATCATTTCCGTCATTATTAAGGTCGGCTACATCCATAACGGGTCCTAGGCTACTTAATTTATATGGAATTAATATCTCCCGTTTATAATCGTCAAAAGGGTTTTCCTTATACACTATATTAGTTCCTTCTAAGGAAGAAAACATAGGAACATCTGATTTTTTACTAGGAACAGAACCCTTAGCATCTGCAATATCTATAACTAAAGTTTGATTCCCTGCGACTTCTTTTTTAGTCCATGTCTTACCACCAGGAAAAATAACGGTTACCTCTACCCGATCTGATGTTCCTAATCCAAAATGAGTATTTGACTCGCTTGTAGACATATAACCACGGTATGGTGTATGGTCCATAATTTGAAAACCAAGACTACTCATAATTTTGATTCTCGATCCGATACCCTTAGGGTTAGACTTTGGACCTTTTAGTTTGATATTTATATAATTATTAATTTTCTGATCCGCGGAGCTATTTTTATAAAGCGATGCCTGATCGTTTGTGTTATTCATGACGATATCGAGATCCCCATCATTATCTAAATCTGCTAATGCCATTCCTTGAGACCACCCTTTCTCTTTAAAGCCCCACTGATTGCTTACTTTCTTAAATGTCAGATCACCATTATTACGATAGATAAAATTTTGAATTTTTACGGAAGGTGTCTCCCCTAATAGTTTTTTTAAATCCTCTGGAGTTAATTTCCCCTTTTTAGACTTTACAAATTTTTCCTTTTTCTTCTCAAAATCCTTATTCCTCATATCCTTATAAAGGCCATTAGTAACTAGAAGGTCTTTATGCCCATCATTATCGATATCATAAAATAAAGGTGACCAACTCCAGTCTGTATTAGATATACCCGACATCTGAGCTATCTCACTATAGGTGTTATTTCCATTATTAAGCTGTAGTGAATTAAACATATACTGATGGTGATAACCATTATCCACTAGATTCCAGAATTTCTCTGGGTTCATACCACTCATGTTAGTCTTCTGTCGATAATTATCTTCTGCGACCATGTCTACAGTATAAATATCTAAATGACCATCGTTATTAATATCAGCTATATCTGTTCCCATAGAGAAATTTCCGATATGCTTCATGGCCGTATGGATTTCATTCTTAAACGTCCCGTCTTTCTGATTAATGTAAAGAATATCTGGTTCCTCATAATCACAGGCAATGTATAGATCAGTCCATCCATCATTATTAAGATCACTAGCAGTGACACTTAGCGTATAAGTATAATTGGTGATTTTACTGGGTGTTGTTACATCTGTAAATTTTCCATTATCGTTGCGGTATAGTCGATCAGTAAATTGGAAATCCTGTGCAACTTTAATAGCTTTTCTGCCTTTGGACGAACTAGGAGGCTCGTTTGCAACATATAAATCTAAGTCACCATCGTTATCCATATCAAAAAAGTTAGCCATAGTAGAATGACCTGTATCTGCAATATTATATTCCTGAGCACGCTCTGTAAAAGTGCTATTTCCGTTGTTTACATATAGTTTGTTGGCCAGTTTAGATTTATCATCAAAATAGAATTTAGAGACATAGATGTCCTCGTAACCATCCATATTAATATCAACAATAGAAATTCCCGTAGACCAGTTATTATCATCTATAATTCCTGCTTGTTTTGTAATTTTCTCAAACTGCAAATTTCCCTTATTCAGAAACAACTCATCCCCTACCTGATTACCAGCAAAATAAATATCCTGGAGACCATCATTATTAATATCTATTATTCCTACTCCGCCTCCTTGAAAAGTAGCATCATTAAGAATTATGTTTTGAGTAGCAGTTTCTTCTATTTGATTATTAAAATCTAAACCGCTTTGATCCGAGGAGATCAACGAAAAAAACTGTATATCCTCCGTATTATCGAGGGTTTTTTGTAAACGCTCATCATCATGAGTTACTTGATCCGATTTACATGATATTATACATAAGAGGAATAAGTAAAAAAGGGAGAATCGGTTTTTCATTCTAGGTCGCTAATTATCGTGATATTAATGAGGCTAAATTAAGAAGACTATGTTTAAAAAAGAATGATTAAACTGATTTGCTAGAGAGCTTAAGTTTCTTTGTTTATTAGGATCTAGAAACTAAAATTCGTTGATATAATATGTTCATTATAGTTCTTCTCTCATTGGCTTAAGCCAATGAAAAAATAGATAAAGAGCAAAAGCATGTTCCACGTGGAACACGTGTCTAGAACTACAAAAGAAACATTCAGTTAAAATAGATGAAAAAAATCAATAGGTATTATCCATACTTCTCCAACAACAATGCTTTAAAAGTATGAAAGAATGTAGGAGAAACCAACAGGTATATACCAATGCTCTAATGTTCCACGTGGAACATTTAATGATATCTTAGTAGAATCTAATAACTTGGAGCTATTTTTGGATTAGTTTATATTCGACCTCGAATCATATTAATCATAATTACAAACCGTATATGAGAAGAATTCTATTACTCTGTTTACTATTCATGGTAAGCACATTAGTAATCAGCCAAGACAACCTTAATAACAATAAGTTTAAACAACTAAAGGAAGAACTTCCTACACCTAATAGTTATCGTTCCGCAGCCGGAGCCCCAGGACATGAATATTATCAGCAAGAAGCAGATTATAAAATGAAGCTTAGAATAGATGATGATACTCAGAAATTATATGGCGAAGAAACTATTACCTATCATAATAATTCGCCAGATGCTCTCTCCTACTTGTGGATGCAATTAGATCAAAATGTAAGAGCCAAAGATTCTGACTCTCATTTACTACGAGGAAGTAAAATCGACGATAATACTAATATTAAAAAGCTAGCGAATCTGACGTCTGATTTTGATGGTGGTTTTAAGATAGACTATGTAAAAGACCAGAGCAGAAAAGATCTAAAATATACCATTAATAAAACGATGATGCGTATAGATATGGATAAGCCCTTGGCATCTGGAAAGTCTTATACATTTAAGATAAAATGGTGGTACAATATAAACAATACCCGAAAGGATAGAGGAAGATCTGGTTTTGAGCATTTTGAAGAAGACGGAAATAACGTTTATGTCATAGCTCAATTTTTTCCAAGGATGTGTTCCTATAACGATGTTGAGGGATGGCAGAACAAACAGTTTCTCGGTAGAGGTGAATTTACCTTGATCTTCGGTGATTATGATGTAGAAATAGAAGTACCGTCTGACCATTTGGTTGCATCTACGGGAGAATTGCAAAATGCAAATTCTATGATGACAGCTCCTCAGCGTAAAAGATGGAAGGAAGCCGCACGATCCTTAGAACAGCCAGTCACAATAGCTACACTGGAAGAAGCAGATAAAAGAATGGAAGGCAAATCTAAGTCATCTAAAACTTGGCATTTTAAAGCAGAGAATGTTAGAGATTTTGCATTTGCAACTTCTCGCAGATTTATCTGGGATGCGATGGGAGTAAAAATGTCTGATGGAAGAACCGTCATGGCTCAGTCCATGTGGACTAAAGAAGGAGACTGTTTATGGAAAAAGTATTCCACTAAAGCAGTTGCTCATACAATAAAATGGTTCTCACATTACACATTTGATTATCCTTATCCTGTGGCCTGGTCTATAGATGGCAATATGGGTATGGAGTATCCTATGATTTGTTTCAACTTTGGTAGATGTGAAGATGATGATACTTACTCTCAAAGAATGAAGTACGGACATATAGGTGTTATTATTCACGAAGTCGGACATAACTGGTTTCCTATGATTGTAAATTCGGATGAGAGACAATGGACATGGATGGATGAAGGACTATGTACTTATGTGCAATATCTGACTGAGCAACACTGGGAAAGAGATTATCCATCACGTCGGGGACCAGCACATCTCATTACTGGATATATGGGTGGAGATAAATCTAAAATATCACCGATTATGACTAATTCAGAAAGTATACATCAGTTTGGTAGTAATGCATATGGTAAACCTGCTACTGCTTTAAATATTCTTAGAGAGACAGTAGTAGGTAGAGAATTATTTGATTATGCGTTTAAAGAATATTCTAATCGATGGAAATTTAAACATCCTATGCCTGGAGATTTCTTTAGGACTTTAGAAGATGCAAGTGGGGTAGACTTAGACTGGTTCTGGAGAGGATGGTTTTACACCAATGATCATGTCGATCAAGCCATAACTTCTTTTAAACCATTTGAATTAGATAATATGGATCCTACTGTTACTATGAATGCAGCTAAAAAGAAAAGAGACGAAGGTCCTGTAAATATCAGTACGATTAGAAATAGAAAAGAAATCAAAGAAACTCTAAACGAGAAAGATCCAACTATAAATGATTTTTACACTTCCTATGACCCTCTAGAACCAAATGCAGTAGACGAACAAGAATATTCAGAATATCTAGAAGGCTTATCAGAAAAGGAGAAAGAACTACTAAAAAATGGTAAGAAGTTTTATGAACTAAGCTTTGAGAATGTAGGAGGTCTAGTAATGCCTGTGATTTTTGATTTTGTTTATGAGGATGGTACTAGAGAAACATTTAGATTACCTGCAGAGATTTGGAAAACAGAATCTACTAAGTTTACCAAGGTTTTCCCTACAGATAAAAAAGTAGTAGAAGTTATTCTCGATCCATACTTAGAAGTTGCTGACGTAGATCGTAATAATAATTACTATCCTCCTAAAAAGGAGCTGAGTCGTTTTGATTTATTTCAGAAAAGTAAAAAACGTTCTAGAGAGAACCCAATGCAAAGGGCTAAGAGAGCAGAAGAGTTAAAAAAGAATAAAGAAATTAAACCGTAGTGATTTAGAAAAAGTAATTACCCTTTGTAATACTAGAATTATAGATTTAAAAATAGCCTTACATTATGTAGGGCTATTTTTTTTACTAGGTATGTTTGACAAAAAATTACCGAGTATTCTATTAAACTCATCAGGATGTTCCATCATAGGTGCATGACCACATTTTTCTACAAAATGTAACTCAGAACCTTTTATCAGTTCATTAAATTTATCCCCTACAAAGGGAGGAGTTATAGTATCTTCTTTTCCCCAAATAAGCAGGGTAGGACATGTTATCTCATGCAACTTATCTTCTAAATTGTTTTTTATGGCTGATCTTGCTGTAGCGATAATATTAAGTGTTTTATTACGATCGTTCACAATTCCGTATACTTCATCTACTAACTCCTTGGTCGCGATTTTAGGATCGTAAAAAGTAGATTCAGATTTCTTTTTTACAAACTCATAATTTCCTCTTGGTGGAAAAGTAGATCCTAGAGAACTCTCAAACAAACCTGAACTTCCCGTAAGTGTAATAGAACAAACTTTTTCTTTATTCTGTAAAGCATAGAGTATACATAAATGGCCTCCTAAAGAATTACCGAGAATGTGCACCTTATCAAATCCTTTAAAACTTACAAATTCCTCTACTGCTTTAACTAGACTTAAAAGATTTAGTTCTTTAAATGGAATTTCAAAAATCGGTAGGATCGGAACTACCACATTATAGTCGGACTTAAAATTATTAATGATCCCTTGGAAATTACTTAAAGCTCCAAATAAACCATGTAACAGTAATAAAACTTCACCCTCAGTATCTGACTCCACATATGTAAAACCATTCTCCTCTTTAATTAAATCTTTAAAATCCATATAATATATTAAGCTAAACCAAATCTAAAATAGAACTTATCCTTGTCTTTTAAACATATAGTTATGAAATAAACATACTCCTAGTAAAATAACAGCTAATCCTTGATGCATAGCTCCTAACTCCACAGGAATAGAACCTTTACAATTTACTAAAGTAACAATCCCCAGTACTACTTGACTTATTAACAGACTTATAAAGAATATTGCAGAAACACTTTTATCATTCAATTTTAAAGTATAAAATGATTTTATAAATATATATAAACCACTGATTGTCAGTACATAAGCTAAAGATCTATGGATTACTTGAATCAATGAGGGTAAAAGTGTATTCTGATCATAATTATTGAAGTTATCCACAGTATATTGACTTATGTCGAAAACTATCTGTGGAATAAATTCGCCATTCATATCTGGCCAGGTAGGATAAAATAATCCAGCTTTCATACCGGACATTACTCCACCAAAAAATATCTGTATTGCGAGCAAAACTGTAAACCATGAAAAATATCGTTTAATAGTAGAACTCACATTTATTTGCCTGATATTAAAAGCGTAAAAACAAGTCCACAGCATCATAGCGAAAACTGAAATACCAATACACAAATGCATAGCCAACTTATAAGCATTTACCCAAGGTCTCTCAATCAGACCACTAGCTACCATGATCCACCCAAATGTTGCCGCTAAAGCTGCAAGTAATATGACTATTCCTAATCTCTTTAATAAAGGTTTATCTACCCACTTTAATGCCATAAACAACAAGCAAGGAAATAAAAATACAAACCCCATCAATCGTGCCCATAATCTATGTATGTATTCCCAGAAATAAATAAATTTAAAAGTGCCACTGGTAAATATATTACCCATCTCCATATCCAAATTTATCTTCTCATACTGCGGAGTTTTTTTATATTCCTCAAACTCGATCTGCCAAGATGCATCAGTCATAGGTGGAAGAGTACCTGTTATAATTTCCCACTTTGTAATAGATAATCCAGATCCTGTTAATCTTGTAATACCACCTACTACAATCTGCATAAACAGCATAAATAAACCTAATAGCAACCAGACTTTTACAAACTTATTATACCGCATCGATTCCTTTTACGAGAACAAAGAAAATGAAAATATTGATCAAAAAATTCCCCCTCTCCTTATTTATAATAATTCAAATTTCAAACTTTTCTATTATTATTATTAAGGGTGTTAATATGTGTACAACCTTATAGATCAAACTATGGTTTTCTGCTTTTCTACAGTTATTCTATTTTAGAAAGAGTATAAATAGAATCTTCTCTATTCTTAATCAGGTAATTAACATCATAATGTTAATATGTGCATAACCTAGTGTGGAATATAATTATAAAAGGTGATTACTGTATAACACCTTTACAAGCTCTGAAAAAATGACTACAAAAAATACATATATATATAATTTATATATTTTAGATGGCGATTGTCTATTACTCTGAGCTTATACACAGTTATTCACTAAATCTTTGTGTATAAAGAATAAATAGTCCTTCTGAAAATAAGATATTTACACTTTATATAAAAACATAATGTTTATAACTATCCTATGCGGGTAATCGTACAACGAGTATTGCAATCTTCTGTAAGTATAGATAACAAGGTGCACAATGCCATAGAACAAGGTATTTTATTGTTACTCGGAATAGAAAATAATGATAGTACGGAAGATATAAACTGGCTAATTCAAAAAGTTATTAATCTAAGGATATTTAATGACGATCAAGGAAGAATGAATATTTCTATAAAAGATATGGGAGGGAGTATTTTAGTAATTTCTCAGTTTACATTGTATGCATCTACTAAGAAAGGAAACCGACCTTCTTATATAGCTGCAGCTAAACCGGGTATAGCTATTCCGCTATACGAGGATTTTGTAGATAGATTATCATTAGAAATAGGAGTTGATCAGGTAAAAACTGGAATATTCGGAGCAGATATGAAAATATCTTTAATAAATGATGGTCCAGTTACTATAATTATGGACAGTAAAAATAAAGACTTTTAAAGTGGATATAAAGGAGGCACAGCAACGAGTAGATTTATGGATTAAACAGTATGGTGTTAAGTATTTTTCAGAACTAACTAATACAGTAATATTAACAGAGGAGGTAGGGGAGTTCGCAAAAATTATTGCTCGTAAATATGGAGAGCAATCTTTTAAAACTAAGGAAAAAGAAGCTAGTGCTACGCAAGACCTAGAAGAAGAGATGGCAGATATATTTTTTGTATTAATCTGCCTAGCAAATCAAATGAATATAGATTTAAATACTGCCTTTTTAAAAACGATAGAGAAAAAAACAATTAGAGATAAGGACAGGCATATCATGAATAAAAAATTACTGTAGTGTCTAAATTAATAAGATGAGTCTAGAAGATAAAGAGGGCATTTTTATAAAATTAGTAAAAAAGAAAACAGCTCTTTTTAGTATTCTTTTTTTGAGTGTACTGTTTATCTTATCTATATTTTCTTATTTCATTATTAATGATAATACACCAGATAGTAATAATCAGCAGTTAGAGATTGCTTTAAAACCACCAGGTTTTAGAACGGATATTTTATTGGCTCCTAAGCCAAATAAAAATAAGACAAATATATTCCAGCAATTAGTAAATGGCTCTCCTTCCTCTTATGATGAGATACCTTTTAAAAATATCACAGAGTTAGAAGGTTCTTATCGTTTAGTCAGTCATATAGACAGGTTAAGATTTATTCCAATAAAGCAAACTACTATAACTAATAAAACTTATTGGTTAGGAACTGATAAATTTGGGCGAGACATACTTAGCCGACTTATTTTAGGAATAAGGATCTCTCTCGTAATAGGACTGATGGCTGTGTGTATCTCTTTAATAATAGGAATCGCGATCGGAGCAGCAGGAGGATATTTAGGGGGATGGGTAGATAAAGCCGTTATGTACCTAATAAATATAACATGGTCGATACCCACTTTACTTTTAGTATTTGCGATAGTTATTGCTTTTGGGAGAGGATTTTATATCATTTTTCTTGCCGTCGGACTTACGTTATGGGTAGATGTTGCTAGATTAGTAAGAGGACAAGTTCTGAAAATAAAGGAAGAAGAATTTATAACAGCAGCCAGAAGTTTATCTTATTCTTCATTTAGGGTCATCCGTAAACATATAATACCTAATATTATAGGACCGTTATTAGTCATCGCGGCTACAAATTTTGCTGTAGCCATACTAATTGAGGCGGGATTGAGTTATTTAGGTTTTGGGATACAACCACCAGCCCCTTCTGTAGGTAATATGCTTAACGAAAATTATGGGTATGCAATTAGTGGGAAACCTTTTTTAGCAATTATACCTGCTCTGACGATTATGACGATGGTTTTAGCATTTAATTTAATAGGTTCAGGACTAAGAGATATCTTAGATGTAAAATCTATAGACTGATCAGAAACAAATGAACACGAGAGATTTAGCCATACTAGAAAAATTAGAAAAAGAACTCAGTTTAAAAGAGCTGCAGATCAAGAGTTTATTGACCATTACACAGGCAATAAATGATAATGTCTCTGCAGAAGGTCTTTATAATATGTATTCTAATTTTCTAAGTTGGGATATGGGTATCGAGCAAATGGCTTTATTTATTCAAAGCAAAGAAGAATGGGACTGTGTCTGTCAGATAAATTATAAGCGTAAATCCCATAAAGCTCTCACAAAAGAAATATTGAAATATGAGAGGTTACACACAGTAAAAGAGGATGATCAAGAGATATTACAATCGTTTGATATCATTATACCTGTCTATCATAAAAAAGAGCCTATTGCTTTTAGTCTTATAGGAGGAATAAAGGATAAAGAAGATCTCTACAATAAAATACAATTTATCACCACGATTACTAATATTATCGCTGTAGCCCTAGAGAATAAACGACTATTTAATCGTCGGCTAGAACAAGAACAACTCAAAAAAGAAATAGAACTAGCCAGTGGTGTGCAAAAGATGCTTATACCAGAAAGCTTACCTGATTATAAAAATTATCAGATCGCGAGTATTTATAAACCCCATTCTAACATAGGTGGAGATTACTTAGATTATATAGAGTTTGATAAAAATAAATTTGCTTTCTGTATCGCAGATATCTCAGGTAAAGGTGTACCAGCAGCTCTATTAATGGCAAATTTCCAAGCCATAGTTCAGAGCCTAATACATCAATATAGAGACTTAGAAACTTTTGTATTTGCACTTAATCAAGCCGTGTACAGAATCACCAAAAGTGATAAATACATTACCTTTTTTATTGCACAGGTAGATTTAAAAAAGAAATCTCTTACTTATATAAACGCTGGACATTATCCACCTTTACTTACATCAGGAAATGATATTATTAGGTTATCAGAAGGTTGCACTGTGATAGGTGCTTTTGAGAAATTACCAGAAATAAAAGAAGAGACTATTTATTTAAAGAAAGATACGACCATACTGAGTTTTACAGATGGTCTCGCTGATCTAAAAAATAAGAAAGGAGAATTTTTTGAAGATGATAGGATAGAAGGCTTTCTAAGAAAAAATTCTAAGCATAATGTTCATGACTTCAATGATAAACTTCTAAAAGAAATTGATAGTTTTAAAGGAGATACAGCGTATGTAGATGATATAGCAATAATGACCTGTAAGATTAATTAATGGCAAGAAAGACTATATATAAGGAACGTTCTAGGATATCCGCAGCATTTTTAGCTTTTTTTGGAGGCTTTATAGGTTTACATAAATTCTATCTTAGAGACACAGGTGGAGGTATATTTTTTATCATGATGGCTATCGTCACGAGTAATATGTTTTATGGGTTTCCATTATCTGCGATACTAGGAGTTTTTGATGCGATGAAATTGATGATGATGCCTGACTCAGAATTTGATAGAAAATATAATAGACATCTACTTAAACAAAATAGATCCTACAGACAGACACCTCAAAGAAAAGTAGTCCAGAAAAAAACAAAAAGAGTTAGAAACAATCCATTTAAAAAAAGTGGTATAAAAAAGTATAAGGAGTATGCTTTAGAAGAAGCAATAGAAGACTTTAAAAAGGCACTAGAGATAGATGCTACAGATGAGGAAATACACTTTGATCTGGCTGGAGCCTATTCCCTTACGGAGAAAAAAGATCTAGCCTTTTTCCATCTTGCAAAAGCTGTAGAATTAGGTTTTAAAGATTTCGACAAAATCCAATCACACGATGATCTGGCTTTTATAAGGATACAACCCGAGTTTGAAGTGTTTAAGAAGAATAATTATTCAAATTATTCTAAATCAACAGGTAAAATTAAAGCTGAAGAAAGTCCTCGTCCTAAAGAAAATTTACTTGATAACGACCTACTATTGTCACAACTAAATAAACTCAAAGAACTAAGAGATAAAGGTGTATTGACAGAAAGAGATTATGTCTCCGAGACGCGTAAATTAACAAGAAAACGATCCTAGATCAACAAATCATCGACTACTAACGTCTTATAACAAAGAAAAACATTGATTGCATACGAACTCATATCAAAAAATATAGCTCCTCTCCATAAAAATGATACTGGAGAACAGGCTCTGATTATGATGAGTATTTATCATGTACGACATTTACCTGTTGTGGAAAATGAGCAGTTTTTAGGTCTGATATCAGAGGATGAGATCATGGCTCAAAACCTAGACGATACTATCGAAACTTACGAATTATCTAATAAACAGTTTTACGCAAAGGACCGCGATCATCTTTTTGACATAATCGGTAAAATTGCAAAACATAAACTCACAGTTATACCAGTTATAGATGACGAGGGTTTTTTCCTGGGAATTATAAATCAGGAAGACTTGATCTCTCACTATGCAAATAGTTTCTCTTTTACAGAGCCAGGAAGCATTTTGGTTCTAGAAACCAAAAGAATAAATTATTCTCTCGCAGAAATTTCTAGGATTATAGAATCAGAAAAAGGATCTATACTTACAAGTTTTTTAACGACTAATCGAGATTCAGATCAGGTAACGATTACATTAAAAATTGCAAAACAAAATATTAATGCCATCATTGCTTCCCTAGAACGATTTTCATACGTGATAAAAAATACGTTTGTAGAAGAAGAGTTTGTAGATACTTTAAAAGAACGTTATGACTCTTTAATGAGCTTTTTAAATGTTTAAGTATTATGTTTTTCTTTTTATTTGGCTTTCGCCAATGTCGCTCTGGTCTCAAGAAACAGGACCTATTGCTACCATTCAAAACATTATAATAGAAGGAAATAATAGAACCAAAGAACGGATAATTTTAAGAGAATTAGATGTTACAAAAAGTGATACGATTTATTTAAAAGATTTTCAAGAACGCTTTTTTAAGACTAAAAAAAGACTACTTAGTACCGGTCTTTTTAACATGGTAAAAATAAATTTTCAAAATTATAACGATGTTACTAAGACCACGGATATACATATTTTAGTTAGAGAAAACTTGTTTATATATCCCGCTCCGATTATAGAGTTTGCAGATCGGAATTTTAATGTCTGGTGGGAAGAACAAAACCATTCCTTTAGTAGATTAAACTATGGCTTGCGTCTAGATCACATAAACCTGACTGGAGTAAAAGATAAACTAAAACTAAAATTACAATTTGGCTATACTCGTAAATATGAGATCGATTATATTTATCCTTATCTCGATGAGGCACAGACTATAGGTCTAGGATTCAATATCTTTTTTGCAGAGCAGAAAGAGATCGGATATATTACTCGTAACAATAAAACAGAATTTTTTCAAGCTGAGGATGAACGTAAGTTACTAAACAGGTTTAGAGTCGGGACCACATTAAATTATAGACCTAACTTATTTACGTTTAACACAGTAAGACTAGAATTCCACAGGAATGGTATCGATGATATCGTGGCGACACAACTTAATCCTGACTATTTCCTCAATGGAAAGAAAAGTATCAAATTCTTTTTTCTCGAATATAATTACGAGTATAATAGAAGGGTTTTTGACATTTATCCAGAAGGAGGTTACGCTATAAATTTTAATATAAAAAAAGAAGGTCTTGGATTATTTAATGACTTTAATAATCTGTCAGTTTATTTAGACCTTGAGAAGCATTTTAGGATAACGCGATCTCTTGTTACCACTTTCCGGCTAAAAGGAAAAACAAACTTGATTAGAAACGATGTTGCTTTTGCAAATAATACGGGACTCGGATATGGGGATAATATAGTCGGAGGATACGAGCTATACGTATTAGACGGAACAGATTTTGTACTAGGAGAAACACAACTTAAAGCAAGATTTTTTCACAAAGTCATAAATTTATCGAGGTATATGCCGATTCCTGCTTTTAAACAATTAGATCTTAAGATCTTTTTTAGATGGAATACAGATATGGCTTTTGTAAATGAGCCGAGATATACTGATACTAATGATTTAAATAATCGATGGGTCGTTGGGTATGGACCATCAGTGGATTTTTTATTTTACAATAATTTCTTATTTAAATTTGAATATAATTTTAACCAATTAGGAGAATCAGGGTTATTTATACATAATAGTTTATCATTCTAATTCATGAAGAAGCTACTAGTCTACGGAAAAAATGTCAAGGATCAGGATAGCACCTATATCCGCCAGCTTTTCGGGTCATTAAGAGACTTAGCTTTTGAGGTATCAGTATATAAACCCTATTACAAACAGGTAAAGAATTTACTACCTGATCTAGATTTCCCTACAGTAAGTGATCATAAAGAATTTAGAGAAGAAAAATTTGACCTAGTGATTACCATGGGAGGAGATGGTACGATACTAAATGCTATGACCTTGATTAAGGATCTGAGTACACCGATGCTAGGAATAAATTTAGGAAGACTCGGTTTCTTAGCTAATGCCGAAAAAGCAAAAATCCATCAAGCTTTATTAAAGATTCAAAATGGTAATTACGATCTTGAGGAACGTAACATGATCGGATTTAGAAGTGATGAAGATCATTTTAGAGATTGTCCATTTGCATTAAATGATTTTACGATCCTTAAGCGAGATAATTCAGCGATGATTTTAATCCATTGTTACATCGATGGTGCCTTATTAAATTCTTATTGGGCAGATGGAATTATCGTTTCTACACCTACAGGATCTACTGGATATTCATTAAGTTGTGGTGGGCCTATAATTACACCTAATTGTGGCAACTTTGTAATTGCTCCAGTTGCTCCCCATAATCTTAATGCTAGACCGGTCGTGGTAGATGATAGCTCAGAAATTTCCTTTAAAGTAGAAGGACGGGCAGAGTCGTATCTGGTAACATTAGATTCCCGTAATGATATTATTACCTCAGAGAACAAAATAACTTTAAACAAATGTGACTTCCCAGCACGATTAATACGTCTTGATAATACTTCTTTTTTTAAAACCATCCATCAAAAATTGATGTGGGGAACAGATAAAAGAAACGGATAAATAACAGATGAATAATGATGAGCTATCATATGATCGATCGATATTAATTTTCTACAAAGAAATTAACGAATTCTCATTTAGAGAAAAAGTAAAATTTGTTGAGGAGAATAGACATGAGATAAATGCACTGCGTAACAATGATCGCATGTATATAGAGTTAGATTTTTTGTTGTCTCTATTCCAGATCGGGGATTATGAGCGTTTTTTACAGTTTGTGGATCACCAATTAGAAAATGTAATCGGTTACAACATTTTTACTTTTAAAAACAAAGATATTTACTTTCAGTTGCTACAAAATAAAGCATTGAGTTTATTCCATTTACGTAAAGACCAGCAGGGGTTATCGCTTGCTTTACAATTAAAAAGAATGTCTCAGGAATCAATGGTAGTCGACTACATTATACGTAATATATTACTTAGAAAAGAGAGGTTATGGTATCGACAGGTACATGCCACAGTTATTGCTTTAGCTTTTGGAGCTGCAGGAGTATTGTTTCTGGAACTTCTAGTGATAAGACCTTTTTATCCTGAGTTTATCACTATTATTGAACCGCTGAGGAATATTATGTTGATTATTTCAGTTTTATTAGTAATAGTTAATCAGCTGGCTTTATATCTGATAGTTTCTAAAGAGATGAAAAAATCTTAGATCTAAAATGAATAAGATTTTTGCCTATACCAAATTTTAAACAGTTCACTGACTTGAGATCAGCAAAGAGTTACTGTTAATCCCATAATATGAAGTATTTGTCTATTATTACCATTAACACTATTATGGGTAATCGATAAAACCCACAGCTTTTGTATTTTTATTACCAACCTAAGATTATACTTAATATGAAAAGATTTATTCAGTTATCATTATCCATTGCAATCTGTTGTATAATGATATTTTCTTGCTCAAACGAAGCAACAAAAAAAACCAAAGAAGTCGTAAAAATTCCAGGTATTGATATGTCTAATATGGATACAATGACTAGACCTACCGATGACTTTTTTAGATATGTAAATGGCAAGTGGTTAGATAACACTGAGATCCCTTCTGATAGATCTAGATGGGGAAGTTTTGACGAACTCAGAAAAAAATCTAGTTCGGATGTTCTAGCTGTTCTTAACCAAGCAATAGAATCTAACTCCTATGGTAAAGGCACAGATCAGTATAAGGCTGCTGTATTTTATAAATCAGCAATGGATACAATAGCAAGAAACGAAGTGAGTGTTACTCCAGTTATGAAGTATCTCGATATGATAAAAGAGGTAAAGACTCCGGCAGACCTACAAGCATATAATGAGAAAACGATCTATTATGGAGGTAGAGCATTTTTTGATTTTGCAGTATTTCCTGATTTAAGAAAAAGTACGATCAACACTTCTTACCTAGCTGGAGGAGAGATAGGATTACCAGAGAGAGATTATTATGTAAAAGAAGATGAAGATTCTAAAAGAATACGGGAGGAATATGTAAAACACATAGAAAGGATGTTAGCATTTATCGATGTGCCTTCCGGCGAAAGGTCAGCTCAGGCTAAAAGTATAATGGCGTTAGAAACTAAACTAGCTAATGCGATGATGACTAAGGAGAAAAGCAGAAATCCACTTAATCTTTACAATAAGAGATCTATTGGAGACCTACAAAAAATGGTTCCTTCATTCCAGTGGGATTCTTTCTTTAAGAATATCGGAACAGGAGGAATGGATAGCATAATAGTTATGGATATAGGATATTTTTCTGCTCTAGAAGATATCGTAAAATCCTGTAGTCCTCAGGATATTAGAAATTATCTAACCTGGACTGAGTTTAACGGAGCGGCAGGATTACTAAGTACCGAACTAGAAGCTGCAAATTTTGATTTCTATGGAAAAGAACTTAGAGGAGCTAAAGAACAAAGACCGAGATGGGAAAGATCTTTAGATATGGCAAATGGCGTTATAGGGGAAGCGATAGGAAAATTATATGTAGACGAAAACTTTCCACCTGAGGCAAAGAAAAAAGCTGCAGACATGATAGAAAATATCAGAGCCGCTTTTAAAGATAGAATAGATAATCTCGAGTGGATGACAACAGATACTAAAGTTAAGGCTCAAGAAAAACTAAAAAATATTACTGTAAAAATAGGCTATCCTGATAAATGGAAAGATTACAGCGATATGGATATAAAGTCGAAAGACGATGGTGGATCGTTTCTTGATAATATGATCGCAGCAAGTAAGTGGTCTTTTGAAGAACAACTAGCCAAGATTGGAAAAGAAGTAGATAAGACAGAGTGGGGTATGTCACCACAGACAGTAAACGCATATTATAATCCGTTAAATAACGAAATCGTTTTTCCTGCCGCTATTTTACAACCACCATTTTATAACTATACTGCTGATGAAGCTGTAAATTATGGAGGTATAGGTGCAGTGATAGGACATGAGATTTCTCATGGATTTGATGATCAGGGAAGTCGTTTTGATGCTCAGGGAAATATGACTAACTGGTGGACGGACGAGGATAGAGAAAGTTTTGATGCCAGAAATAAAAAACTGATTGATCAGTTTAATGCTTACGAAGCATTACCAGGTGTATTTGTAAATGGCGAATTTACACTAGGCGAAAACATAGGTGACTTAGGAGGTATAACAGCAGCTTATGACGGATTACAAAAACATTTTGCCGCTAACGGAAAACCAGAACCTATCGATGGTTTAACTGCAGAGCAACGGTTTTTTATGTCATGGGGAACCATCTGGAGAACTAAGATGAGAGACGAAGAATTACAAACTAGAATAAAAACAGATCCTCACTCACCAGGAAATTTCAGAGCGATCGGACCTCTTTCTAATTTACCTGCTTTTTACGAAGCCTTTGGTGTTAAAGAAGGAGATGCGATGTATCGTAAAGAGGAGGACAGAGTAAAAATCTGGTAAATCAGATTTTAGAACAAAGCATATAGATCTAGAAAGGGAGTGTAATTAAACGCTCCCTTTTTATATATTTCGATACTTATTATTGCGTAAAAAAAAACCTCACTAATTATCAAAATCGAACGAATAGAGATAGCATCAGACAAAGAAATGACTCTACATCTTTTCAAAGCTTATAGACAATTCTAATATTCTACCTCTTCTAAAAATAAGCCTTGAGGAAAAGCAAACTGTATTGCTTCTTTCCGTGGTGTTCCTGTAAGTCTATTTTTAAAATCTGCTAGAGATAATTTGTTTAGACCGATAAGCAAGAGATCGTACATTAATATTCTGATCATACCTCTTAAAAAACGATTTGCGGTAAGTTTAAAAACAAAGCGACCATTACCTAGATCCGTTAGAGATGCTGTATACACCTTACAAATGAGACTGTCATGTTTTTCGGGTACTTTACAAAAGGAACCATAATATTCATTCGCGATAAGCAGATCTGTTACCTCTTGCATTAGTTTTATATCTAGGTTTTCTATATCATAAAAAGAACTTACCTCTGAGATAAAAGGATTTTCTCTGGTATGAAAAAAATATTTATAAGTTCTCGTCTTTGCTCCAAAACGGCTATGAAAATTTTGATCCACCTCCTCTAAAGAGTATACAGCAATATCTTCTGGCAGCATTTTATTTAATTTATAAAGGCAGTTATCAGGAAGTGTATCGATATCAAAATGAGCATAAAAAGACCTAGCATGGACTCCTTTATCTGTCCTGCCGCAGCCATTGACCACTATTTGCGACCTTGACAGGGTAGAGAGTACTTTTTCTATCGATTCTTGGACAGAAATCACATTATTTTGTCGCTGCCAGCCATGATAGTGGGTTCCGTTATATGACAAATGCAGTAAGTATCGTTTCATAATATCAGCTATATAATGCTAAAGTGCCATACTGTCAGTAATTAGGATCTTGGTATAAAATTGGACATTCATAATATACTGTCCTCAGAAATTTTTCTCAGTTTATTAAATCGGAAGGGAAACCCTTACCTTTGCAAAACTAAAAATAAAAGATGTTTAATTTTCTAAAGAAGGTATTCGGAACAAAGTATGATAAGGATGTAAAGCAATACACTCCTATAGTCGGTCAGATTAACGAGAAGTATGATTCCTATCGTTCCTTATCTAACGATGAGTTACGGGAGCATACCACTATATTTAGAAAGCGGATCGCAGATCACTTATCAGGGATAGATCAAGATATAAAAAACCTCAAAGCCCAGGCAACGGCAGAGAAAGATCTCGATATCAGAGAAGAGCTATTTAATGATATTGATAAAATGAATCTCGATAGGGATAAGCATTTAGAAGATGTGTTAAAGGAAATATTGCCAGAAGCATTTGCGACCGTTAAGGAGACGGCTAGACGTTTTATGGAGAACGAGATTATCAGCGTTACCGCTAATGATTATGATCGTGACCTTGCAGCAGCTAATAATTACGTGACTATAAACGGTACCACAGCAGACTGGAAAAACTCATGGACTGCAGCAGGCGGAGATATTACCTGGAACATGTTGCATTATGATGTGCAGCTGATTGGTGGGATGGTTTTACACGATGGTAAGATTGCAGAAATGCAGACTGGAGAGGGTAAAACCTTAGTCGCTACCTTACCTGCGTACTTAAATGGATTATCATCATTAGGTGTACATGTCATTACCGTAAATGATTACCTAGCTCGTCGAGATTGTGAGTGGATCGGACCGATTATGCAGTTTTTAGGATTGACTATCGACTGTATAGATCGATATAAACCCCATTCTCCAGGAAGGATAAAAGCGTATAACTGTGATATCACTTATGGAACTAATAATGAATTTGGATTTGATTATCTAAGGGACAATATGGTGCGTTCTCCCTCCGAACTGGTGCAAGGAAAACATCACTTTACGATGATCGATGAGGTAGATTCTGTATTGATAGATGATGCTAGGACACCTTTAATTATCTCTGGTCCGATCGCAAAAGGATCAGAAGTTCAGGACTATCAGGAATTAAAACCTAAAGTAGAGAAACTCATTGCCGCTCAGCGTAAACTAGTAACGACTTATTTGGCTGAAGCCAAAAAACTTTTTGCTGAAGGAGAGCAAGGATATGAGGAAGGACAAGCAGGTCTTGCATTATACAGAGCTCATAAAGCTTTACCTAAGTATAGACCTCTTATTAAGTTCCTCAGTGAGGAAGGTGTCAAAGTAACTATGCAAAAGGCAGAAAACCACTACATGTCTGAGCAAAACAAGCATATGCACATAGTGGATGAGCCTTTGTTATTTACGATAGATGAGAAAAACAGACAGGTAGAGCTTACAGAGCGAGGATCTGATTATATGGCTCAAGGAGAGAATGATCCAGAATTTTTTGTGATGCCCGATATCACGGAAGAGATGCAAGAACTAGATGAGAGAGAAAAAGAAGAAGATGTAAAACTTACAGAAGAGCGGGATGAGATTATAAATAACTATGCTATAAAATCTAAGCGTCTTCACAGTGTAAGTCAGCTATTAAAAGCATACACTTTATTTGAAAAAGACGAGGAGTATGTAGTGATGGATAATCAGGTTAAAATCGTAGATGAGTCCACTGGTAGAATGATGGAAGGAAGAAGATACTCTGACGGGTTGCATCAGGCACTAGAGGCAAAAGAGAGTGTAAAAGTAGGAGATATTACGCAAACCTATGCGACCGTAACCTTGCAGAACTATTTTAGAATGTACCATAAACTTTGTGGTATGACTGGAACAGCCGAGACAGAGGCTAGTGAGTTTTGGGAGATTTATAAACTAGATGTAGTAGCGATTCCTACTAACAGACCTATTGTAAGAGATGATCGAGATGATTTAGTCTATAAAACTGCAAGAGAGAAATTTAATGCTGTAATCGAGGAGATCCAAAGACTAACGGATCAGGGCAGACCTGTATTAGTAGGTACGACCTCCGTGGATATCTCTGAGAAACTAAGTCGGATGCTTAATCTTAGGAATATCTCGCACAATGTACTTAATGCAAAACAGCATCAGCGAGAGGCCGACATCGTTGCGGAAGCGGGAAAACCAGGAAAAGTTACGATAGCCACAAATATGGCGGGTAGGGGTACGGATATAAAATTATCACAACAAGTAAAAGAGGCAGGAGGATTAGCGATTATTGCAACAGAGAGACATGATTCTAGACGTGTAGATAGACAATTGCGAGGTAGAGCAGGGCGTCAGGGAGATCCGGGTTCATCTCAATTTTATGTATCCCTAGAAGATAATCTGATGCGTCTATTCCAGTCGGATAGACTTGCAGGCGTGATGGATAAAATGGGGCATCAGGAAGGAGAGGTGCTTCAGCATTCTATGGTAAGTAAGTCCATAGAAAGAGCACAGAAAAAAGTAGAGGAAAATAATTTTGGGATACGTAAGCGGCTACTCGAATATGATGATGTTATGAACATCCAAAGAGAGGCCATTTATAAGAAAAGAAGGAATGCCCTTAAGGGCGAAAGGTTAGCCGTCGATCTAAGTAATATGTTTAGTGGACTTACTGAAAATATGGTTTTAAATCATAAGCGTTCAGGAGATTATGATTCTTTTAGGAATGAAACCATGAGCACCATCGGTATGGATCCGGATATGGAAGAATCTTTCTTTAGCGATCAAGGAGAGGCAGAGGTTTATGATGCTTTTGAGGAAAAAGTCTACGAAAACTATCAGCGTAAGAGTGAGCAGATCACTCAGATGCTTTTGCCGATCATAAAAAGAGTTTACGAGAACGAAGGACATAAGTATAAAAGAATATCTATACCGTTTACGGATGGTAGAAAAATGCCATTAAACATTGCAGCAGACTTAAAAGAGGCGATCGATTCTGATGGTACTACCATTATGAGAGATATAGAAAAAGCAGTGATGCTTGCAATGGTAGATAATAGCTGGAAAGAGCATCTACGTTCTATGGACGAACTTAAAGAATCTGTACAGTCTGCCTCTTTTGAGCAAAAGGATCCATTAGTGATCTATAAAATGGAAGCTTACGAATTGTTTGAGCAACTGATCGGAAAAATAAATTTTGAGGTTTGTTCTTATCTTATGAAAGGTAAGCTGATGATAGGTGGATCGGAAGATGTAAAAGAAGCTAAGGAACAACGTACAGATATGAGTCGTACCACTGCAGGAAGACAGGATAGTGCGAGACGAGCAGCAGCAATGGCAGCTGGACGTAGACCACAGGCAAAACCAGAGACATTTAAGAGATCAGATAAGAAAGTAGGACGTAATGATCCTTGTCCATGTGGCAGTGGCAAGAAGTATAAAAAATGCCATGGAACAGCTGTAGCGACTTAAATGTATCAAAAATAGATTTGCATTCGTTACATTCGTATAGAAGCAATAGTAATGAAATATTTTATCAGTATTCTATTTTTTATTCTAGTACAGAATAACACCGTTTTTTCTCAGGGCATTTCTGTTTCCGAGGAACCGGGTATTACTGCATTGATGAATAAATATTTATCAAAAAACCAAGTAGAGGAATCTGTAAAAGCTTGGAGAATTCAGATCATAGCAACATCTGACAGAAGAGAAATGCAATCCACCAAGGCTAAATTTTCTAGTTTGTATCCCCATATAGATTTGGATTGGAAACATGTTGCACCATACTATAAGGTAGCAGTAGGAGCCTGGAGAGATAAATTATCCTGCAATGCTTTTCTCGGCGAAATGAAAAGAAATTTTCCATTAGCTATTCCTGTTGTAGATAACATTAGAAAGGAAGTATTACTTAAATAAATTAGGCAATGGCTCGTACTAGAGGTAAAGGGCTGGACTGGGTTATTATGAGCCTATATCTGAGTCTTGTGGCTATCGGAGTATTGATGCAGTATGCTACCTATTATAGTCCAGAGGCATCAGGTAATTTTAATGCTTCAGCTGTTTTTACTAGACAACTTTTATGGGTAGGTATTTCCTTAATCGCATTTTTTATGTGTTTACTAATCGACTGGCGTATATGGAATACTTTTGCTTATCCTATTTACGGATTTGCAATATTCTTATTACTTGCTGTAGTTGTTTTTGGGACGGAGATAAAAGGAGCAAGGTCTTGGATACAGATAGCAGGCTATTCTTTTCAGCCTTCTGAATTTGCAAAACTGGCTGCCTGCCTAGGAGTAGCTAATTTTATGTCGACTTTCAAAGGAGATTTTAGAAATAGCCGTGTCATTTTTGCTGCTATGGGATTAGCTTTTTTACCTGCCGCTTTGATCCTCCTACAGCCTGATGCTGGTTCTGCATTACTATTTTTATCTTTTTTACTGTTGTTTTATGTTAGAGGCTTAAGCCCAATATTTTATGTAATTGGATTTACCCTTCTAATGATATTTATACTCTCTCTTATATATAGTCCGCAGTATGTTTTACTCGTCTCTTTATCCTTGATCATAGGTGTTTTTGTAGGTCAAATGTTCCAAGGTGTAATAGGAGCTATAGTGAGTTTACTATTAATAATAGGTAGTTTCTTTGTATATAATTTTACGTTTTACCTTCCTATTTTGGGAGCACTGACCTTAGTCTCAGGTATGATTTATCTGATTAGAGAAAAGGATCTAAAACTCACATTACAATTATCAGGAGTTTTATCTACTGTAGTGATACTGGCTTTTTCCACTAAGTATATAGTTGAAAATTTGTTACCTCCACATCAGCAAGATCGTATAAATGTTTGGTTACGTCCTTATCTATGCGACCCTAGAGGATCGCTTTATAATTTGATACAGAGTAAGATTGCTATCGGTTCTGGAGGTATGCAAGGAAGAGGATTTTTAAAAGGAGCATTGACCAGATTTAACTATGTACCAGAGCAATCAACAGATTTTATTTTTTCTGTTATCGGAGAAGAACAGGGTTTTATAGGAGCTTTTAGCGTTATAATTATATATGCCGCTCTCATCATAAAAATTGTAATGGTAGCTGAGCGAGGACAAACAAGTTTTATTACTAATTATGCTTATGCAGTAGTAGGATTTTTATTATTACATTTCTTTGTAAATATCGGTATGGTTATGGGACTAGTTCCTGTGATCGGGATTCCCTTACCGTTTCTTAGCAAAGGAGGTACATCTTTACTGGTATTTTCTATAATGATAGGAGCATTACTTAAAATGGATTTAGCTAGATTAAATAGATAAATGGAAAATAAAATATTCAATGTATTATTATCTGATTCTAAAACTGAGGCAAGAGCTGGAATGATTACTACTGATCACGGTCAGATAGAGACACCGATCTTTATGCCTGTAGGGACACAGGCAACCGTAAAAACTTTAAACCAAGAACAGATAGAGAGAGATGTAAAAGCACAGATCATATTAGGGAACACTTATCATCTATATCTTAGACCAGGGACGGACATATTACAGAAAGGCGGAGGCTTGCATAAGTTTATGAATTGGGATGGTCCGATATTAACAGATAGTGGTGGTTATCAGGTGTATTCCCTTTCTGGAATGAGAAAAATAAAAGAAGAGGGTGTAAAATTTGCCTCGCATATCGATGGTTCAAAACATCTTTTTACCCCAGAGAGAGCAATAGATATACAGAGAGAGATCGGTGCAGATATCATTATGGCTTTTGACGAATGTACGCCTTATCCGTGTGATAGAAAGTATGCAGAACGATCGATGCATCTGACACACCGATGGTTAAAACGATGTATAGACCACTTTGATAGTGAGGAAAATAAACCACTATATGGTCATAATCAGATATTAGCTCCGATTATACAAGGGAGTGTTTATTCTGATTTGCGTAAGAGGTCAGCGGAAAAAATTGCATCTTATGAGAGAGAGATAAACGCTATCGGAGGACTTTCTGTCGGCGAACCAAAAGAAGATCTATACCGAATGACAGAAGAGGTGTGTGATGTATTACCTAAGCACACACCCAGATATTTGATGGGAGTAGGAACTCCAGAAAACATACTGGAATGTATATCTCTGGGTATAGACATGTTTGACTGTGTATTGCCGTCTAGAAATGCAAGACACGGCATGTTATATACGTCAGAGGGAATTATAAATATAAAAAATGCCAAGTGGAAGGAAGATTTTTCTGTGATCGATAATGCTGGTTATTGTCAGACGAGTATGATACATACTAAAGCGTATTTACGACATTTATTTGTTGTAAAAGAATCACTCGGTTTACAACTAGCAACGTTACAAAATCTGAGTTTTTATTTATGGCTTGTAAAAGAAGCAAGAATCAGAATATTAGATGGGAGTTTTGCGAGCTGGAAAGAAATTATGATGCCTAAAATCTCAAAAAGACTATAATTAAGAAAATAGATTTATATATAATCAAGAAGTACTTAAGTACATTTTTTTTTACCGTATTCCTCATAACGATGTTTGCGATCATTATGGATTTTGCGGAACGGATAAATCACTTTATAGGTCAGGAAGTAACGACGAGGGAAATCATCATGGAATATTATCTACCTTTTATTCCGTGGATTAATGGATTGATGTGGCCCTTGTTTGCATTACTAGCCGTTATTTTCTTTACTTCTAGAATGGCGACTAATTCTGAGATCATTTCTATACTCAGTTCTGGTGTAAGTTATTATCGACTGCTGGTTCCTTTTATGGTAAGTGCTTTAATTATAGCATCTTTATTATGGTATGGAAATAATTATATTATTCCTATCAGCACAAAAATTAAAAACGAATTTACAGCAGAGCATATCAGAAAATCCGAACAAAAAACCCACAGTAATCATGTTCATTTTTTTATTAACCCTGATGAAAAAGCGTACATCCGTTATTTCAAAAAAAAGGATTCATCTATTAACACCTTTAGATTAGAAAAATTTAATAACGGAGAAATAGTCTCTTTTACAAAGGCTAAAAAACTGACGATGAAAGAGTATCCTAATCGTTGGACTATGCATGATTACGAAGAGCGGCAATGTACAGGCTTAGAAGAAGATTTACTAATCGCAAAAGGAGAGACTAAGGATACAACCCTTAATTTTTCTCCTGATGATTTTGTGTATTACTCTAAGGCCATGGAAATGATGACCACCACGGATCTTCGTGATTATATACAGCTAGAGCGATCGAGAGGTATAGGAGCTGCAAAGAAATTTGAGATTGAGTTATTTAGAAGAAGTGCCGATCCGTTTACTATTTTAATTCTCACACTCATCGGTGTATCCATTGCTTCTCGTAAGACCAGAGGAGGTATGGGATTACATCTTGCACTCGGTGTTATCATCGGGGCTCTATTCGTTATTTTGGCTAAATTTTCGGCCACCTTTGTAAATAACTTATCTCTACCTCCGGCCCTAGGAGTATGGTTACCTAATATTTTCTTTTCTATCGTGGCTTTATGGCTTTTATTTAAGGCACAAAAGTAAGTTTTCATTTTTTATTGAAAATTAATTTGGGTTTAACCCAATGTTCTACTTTCTTAAAAGATTGATAATCAGGTTTTTACAAATATTGCAGTTTCTATGTTTAAACATTGTTTAACGAAAACTTGGATTTTGTTTAACTTATCCTTAATTTTAAGTATTGATAAAAATTATAATCATTAGATATGTCAACATTAGAGTTTAATTCAAATTTTTATTCGCTTACTACGGCCTTAAGATCGTTTGCTTATAATCTCACTAAGAATGACGAAGATGCAAAAGACCTTTATCAGGAGACTGCTTTCAGGGCAATGACTAACAGAGATAAATTTAGACCGGGTACTAATTTTAAAGCCTGGTGTTACACTATCATGAAAAATATCTTTATCAATAACTATCGGAAAAAGGTAAAGAGAAATACAATACTGGATTCTACAGATAATGATTTTTACATAAACTCATCTTCTAATGTGGTATCTAACGATGCAGGTTCTAACATGATGATGCAGGAGTTAAATAAAATGGTAAACTCATTAGATGATTCCATTAAGAAGCCTTTTGAGATGCATTTTGAGGGATTTAAATACCAGGAAATAGCAGACGATCTTAAGTTGCCTTTAGGAACTGTAAAGAGTCGTATATTTTTTGCTAGAAAAGCATTAAAAGAAATGGTTGTCAATTATTACGGAAGTATTAATATGGCTCGTACAGCGATATAATTAAGAATAGAAGTTTTTGGTTTTACAAAAGGGGTAGGATTAAGTTCTACCCCTTTTTTATTACTATCTATCAGGGTAATAATTACAGTGATATTTATTCTTACCTTATCTTGAGATTCTATAGCCTATGTCTCAGAAATTTACTTCAGAATTACTACGATGGTACCATGATCATCCCAGACCACTTCCGTGGAAAGCGGATAATGATCCTTATAAAACATGGGTCTCTGAGATCATTATGCAACAGACTAGAGTGGCACAGGGGACGCCTTACTATTTAAGATTTATAGAAGCTTTTCCTACCATAGATGATCTAGCTAATGCACCAGAATCTAAAGTTTTAAAATTGTGGGAAGGATTAGGTTATTACAGTAGGGCTCGTAATATGCATTTTACAGCAAAGCAAATACAAGAAACCTATGATTCTGTTTTTCCGGATGCTTATGATGATATACTTAAGTTAAAAGGTATAGGACCTTATACTGCAGCAGCAATTGCTAGTTTCAGTTTTGGGTTGTCTTATCCAGTTGTTGATGGAAATGTGTTACGCGTCATCAGTAGGTATTTTGGAATAGAAAAATCTATAGATGACATCCAGACAAAAAAGGAAATCACAAAAATTTGTGAAGACTTAATACGTGATGTAGATCCCGCAGTTTTTAATCAGGCTATTATGAATTTTGGGGCGACCCAATGTGTTCCAAAAAGTCCAAATTGTGTGAAATGTTATCTTTCTAAAGAGTGCAAAGCATACAAAGCAAATAGCGTATCTATCATTCCGGTAAGGACGAAAAAAGTAAAGCAACGAAGTCGATATTTCCAGTACTACGTCATTGTCGATGGAGATCATATGTATCTCAGACAGCGAAGAAATAAAGATATTTGGAAAGGGCTTTACGAATTTCCAATGATAGAAAAAGATGATGAATGGCATTTAGGTATTCAAAAAGACATTGCCACCTTTTTTGAATTCGATGGTATAAATATTTTGAGTCTAGAAGGGCATAAAGTTTTTAAGCAAAAACTTACCCATCAGACGATCTTTGCAAAATTTATAATCGTAGAGATTATCAAGCCAGTAATTTTAGAGAAGGAGGAGATAATTAGAATAAAACAAGATAAAATCGATAAATATTCATTTCCTAAGACTATATTGAACTATATAAAAGGTAAATCACAGACAACATTGTTTTAAATTTACATTAGAAATTAAACGAGATGATAAACAAAGTTTTACTTATAGGAAATCTAGGGAAAGATCCAGAGGTCAAGCATTTTGAAGGTGGAAATATGGTGGCTAAATTTTCCGTAGCTACTAATGAGAATTATATGGACAAAGCAGGGGAGTGGCAGAAAAAAACAGAGTGGCATGATATAGTGGTATGGAATAAAAATGCTGAAAGAGCAGAAAAGATTTTAAAGAAAGGAATGATGGTTTATGTAGAAGGTAAACTTACACATAGAAAATGGCAAGATGATCAAGGTAATAATAGGTATACCACAGAGGTAGTGGCTAATTCATATCGGCTTTTAGAAAAGAGAGATAGACCAGATCAGATTGCCGGAGGATCTTTTCCATCACCAACTGACGCCACACCGCAAACCAATACTAATAATACTACATCACCGCCTGCAGATGACGATTTACCATTTTAGTAAATTATGATGCTACTGATGGAATTTATTCATTAAACAAAAAACTTTGGATCCTGATCCCCCATTACAATCTAGCTTAGTCGCTATTCCTTTTATAATTTTATTATCCTTTCTCAATTTTCTGGTTGGATTCATAGCCTTAGTTGTGCTCATTATTTTATCTGCGATGATTTCTGGTTCAGAGGTGGCTTATTTTTCCTTTTCTCCACAAGACGAGGCAGATTTGGATGATGATGAGTCGCCATCTGTAGAAAGGATAAAAAAATTAAAGAAGGATCCAGAAAAACTCTTAGCAACCATACTGGTTTCTAACAATCTGGTGAATATTTCTATTGTTATCGTTTCTGACCAGCTGCTGAGATCTGTTTTTGGCCCTCAGGCGTTTGACCAATTAGCAGGTTTTTTTATTTCCGTAATAGGTGATAGTTGGATGAGCATAGGAACCTTGTCGCAAGGAATTAGTTTTGTTATCAGTGTCGTGTTAGTAACATTTATTTTGGTTCTTTTTGGAGAAGTAGCTCCTAAGATTTATGCTAATCTTAATAATATATCTTTTGCAAAAACTATGTCTTTACCACTTACTGCTCTTACTAGTGTTTTTGGTCCAGTGAGTAATATTTTGGTTTCTTGGTCTTCTAGAATTGAGAAAAAAGTGGATCAGCAAAAGGCAAATAATAGTTCGGCGACTAAGGAAGAGTTAGATAAAGCTATCGAGCTGGCGTCAGAACAAATGGACGACTCTCCGGAGCAGGTGGGTATGCTTAAGGGGATTCTTAAATTTGGAGATGTGGCAGCAAAGCAAATAATGAAACCCAGAGGAGATGTGGTCTCTCTTAATATAGATATCGGATTTAAAGAACTAATAGGAATTATAAAGGAGGCTGGATATTCTAGGCTTCCTGTTTATCGGGAGGACTTTGACGAATTAGTAGGTATATTATATGTAAAGGATTTGCTTGGTCTATCAGAAGAGGCTGATGATTTTAAGTGGCAGGACCTAATCAGAGAAGGTATATTATATGTACCAGAGTCAAAAAAAATAAACGAACTTTTAAAAGAATTCCAAACAAAGAGAACCCATATGGCTATTGTTGTTGATGAGTATGGTGGTGCATCGGGAATTATTACTTTAGAAGATATTTTGGAAGAGGTCATTGGAGATATTAAAGATGAGTTTGATGAAACAGAAGAAGTAGAGTATGTTAAGCTTAGTGAAAATCATTATGTTTTTGAAGGTAAAACGCTGATCAATGATTTCTGTAGAATAATAGATGAGGAGATAGAATTTTTTGATAATGTTAAAGGGGACGCTGATTCTTTAGCAGGTTTATTACTTGAGCTTACAGGATTTATTCCTAAACCTAACATCGAAATAAATCATGAGCATTTTAGGTTTAAAGTAATATCTGTAACAAAGAGGAGAATAGAAAAAGTAAATGTTTTTATAAGCAAATGAAACTACCAATAAAAAATATTGTCGTCATTTTCCTAGTGCTATGTTTTTGCGCTTGTAAAAGGGATGAGGTATATATTCCTAAGCCTAGGTCTTTCCCTAGAGTAGAGTATCCAGTAAAAAAGTACCAGGAGTTTAATGAGTCATACTGTGATTTTGGGTTTAGCTATCCTAGCTATTCTGAGATAGAACAAGACGAATATTTTTTTGATGAAAAACCAGTTGATCCATGTTGGTTTGATATTGTTACCACACAGTTTAATGCTACTTTACACTGTTCTTACTATAGTATAGATCGAGAGACACCTATGGATAAATTAGTAAATGATGCATTTAAAATGGCTGGTAAGCACAATATAAAAGCAGAGTATTATAGTGAAAAAGTGATCAAAAGAGATGGTAATGTGGGAGGTATTGTTTTTGAGATCGAGGGAGATGTGGCTACACCGATACAGTTTTTTCTGACCGATAGTACGGATCATTTTTTTAGAGCCTCTTTGTATTTTAATAATAAAGTACGTCCTGATTCTATGGCACCGATTTACAAGTTTATAAAACAGGATATAGACACATTAATAAACACCTTACACTGGAACTAAAAATGGTCCTTATTTTCTAATAAAAGAAAACAGGACCATAACATTAGGGGTACAATAAATTATTATATTTTAATTGGAGTTGTTGCTATTAAATTCCTGTATTAGAAAATCTGACACAAAAGTATGTAATTCCTTTCTGTATTAGTAATAATCTAAAAAATAAAAAGGCCCCGGCTAAATAGCCGAGACCACACATTAGGGGGTACAATTCTTTATTTATTCTTCTACAGTTTCTTCTTCATTGGCGGAAGCCAAAGCTGACTCGTCTACTAAATCAGGATTATAAACTGCTTTTATCTTATTTTCTATTTCCAGAGACACTTCGGGATTATCTAGTAAAAACTGTTTTGCCCCTTCTCTACCTTGTGCTATTTTAGAATCTCCGTAACTATACCAGCTACCGCTTTTTCCGATGATATCATTTTCCACACCGAGGTCTACCATCTCTCCTGTTTTAGAGATTCCTTCTCCAAACATAATGTCAAAATAGCAGATTCTAAATGGAGGAGCTAGTTTATTTTTAACCACTTTTACTTTAGTGGGATTACCCATGATATTACCTTCTTTATCTTTTATTGCTGCTCCAGATCTTCTGATATCTAATCTGATAGATGCATAAAATTTAAGAGCGTTACCACCAGTAGTCGTTTCTGGGTTACCAAACATTACTCCGATTTTTTCTCTTAGCTGATTTATAAATACGCAGCAACATCCAGTCCTTCCTATCGTACCCGTAAGTTTACGCATAGCTTGCGACATCAGTCTGGCTTGCAGTCCCATTTTAGAATCACCCATTTCTCCTTCGATCTCAGCTTTAGGAACTAGGGCTGCGACAGAATCTATCACGATGATATCAATAGCACCAGAACGGATCAGGTTTTCCGCTATTTCTAAAGCTTGTTCTCCGTTATCCGGTTGAGAGATGAGAAGATTTTCTGTATCTACACCTAGAGCTTCTGCATAAAAACGATCAAAGGCATGTTCAGCATCTATAAAGGCTGCAATGCCTCCTTTCTTCTGACATTCTGCTATGGTATGTATAGCGAGTGTAGTTTTTCCTGATGACTCGGGACCATAAATTTCTACAACTCTACCTTTAGGAAGCCCTCCTATACCTAGAGCGATATCGAGACCTAGCGAACCCGTAGAAATGGCATCCGCCTCTACTACTTGTTTATCACCTAGTTTCATGATAGTACCTTTTCCGTAAGTTTTTTCTAACTTATCTACAGCCAGGCCTAAGGCTTTTAATTTTGCTTCTTTCTCTTTGGACATATTATCATTATATATGAGGAATACAAATATACGTAAGTCAATGAGATCAATGACTAAAGCAGAAAATAAAAAACCCATATTCGTAAATGAAGACGAATATGGGCTGACACCAAAAAATTTACTTAATTAACTCATTGTCGGTCTAAGTTGATCTTTGCTATATTGCAGTATATTGTTGATAACGTTTTCTGAAGGATTTAATGAGATCTTATCTAATTCTTGAAAAGAATCATAAAGCCGTCTAAACTCTATGCGTAAAGCAGGATCTGCTTGCATTTTATCGTCTAATGAGAAGTACTCTTCAAAAGAAGCTTCTCCATAAATAATACTGACTAGCTTGTTTAAATTGTAATTGTTCTCCATATAGGGATTTAAATGATCAAAAGTATTACTTCCTTAAAACTGATATTCGGAAACGAATATTGTGCTGTTTTAACCAAAAGAACATATTTTTTTATTTCTGATTTATCAATAAACTTCATGATATTCTGAAGTCTCAGAAGAAAGTAAATATTAAGAGTAAAGGCAAGTCTTGGAACTATAGCTTTTTATTCTGTGACTCGATACCATTCTTGTGTTCTACCAAACACAGAAAATTTTAGATAACCCCGGACTTCTAGAATATCAGGTGAGGCAAGTTTTATCTCACACCCGTATTCTTTTCCTTTTTTAGGATCGATTATTTTTCCGTTTTCGTAACCATTTTCTACTTTTTGTAAACCCCACATAATGACCATACCTTCTATAGGAGCATTTTTGCGATCACCTTTACATTTTTTACATTTTCTTAGTGTTGCGTTTTCTAGTAATTTGATAACCTTACCTTCTAATTTTCCATCTTTTTCGTAGATTTCTATGTGAGATTTTGCTTTCCCATCTTCATCATCTATATTTTTCCATATACCGATAGGACTTTGGCTAAAGCCAATAAAAAACAAACAAACGAACAAATTAACTAACAGGAATCTTTTCACAGTGTAAAGGAATTTTATCTACAAAATTAGTTCTTATTTGGTTTAAAAGAGGATGTCTTGTTTTACCGGAAATTATTCTACCATCTAATTCTATGATTGGTGTTAGTTCGCCCATCGTACCAGAACAAAACATAAGATCAGCAGAGTACAACTCTGTAAGAGAAAGATTTTTTTCTATGATCTCAATATTTTCCTCTTTACATATTTCTATTACGAGACCTCTGGTGATGCCGGGGAGACAGGCATCGGCATGAGGGGTATACACTTTGTTATCTTTGATGGTAAAAATATTTGTTCCGTGTAGCTCGGATGCAAAACCGTAAATATCTAGCATCAAAGCAGCATCTACATTTGCAAAATTGGCTTGGATTTTTGCCTGAATATTATTGAGTAGATTATTATGATGAATTTTAGAGTCTAAGCTCATCGGCGAATTACGTCTAATCGTAGAAGTGATGACTTTTATCCCGTGATCGTTATCATAGACAGGAGGCTTCCATTCAGCTAATACAATCAGACCACAGCCAGACTGATTTAAACGGGGATCCATACCCGACGTTATTTTATCACCTCTAGTTAAGGTAAGTCTGATGTGCGTATCATGATACATTTTATTACTGACGAGAGTATTAAAAATAGCTTGTTTTACGGCATCTCTCATAGGGACATTATCAAATGCTAAAGCATGGGCAGAATTATATAACCTGTCTAGATGTCTATCTAGCATAAACACACCTCCGTCGTATACTCTTAGTCCTTCCCATACTGCATCACCTCCTTGCACTACACTATCAAATACAGAGATCTTGGCCTTGGATCTAGGATATAAACCGTCGTTTACATAAACCTTAATATCTTTATTTTTATCATTAAATAGCTGTAGCATTTTGTCGTTTTAGGCTTTGATGGCTTTATCTAGTAATTTTTCATAGTAAATGTATGCTTCCTCATTGACATGTTTTAAGTTTTCTCTTAAAATTCTCGGGGTAGATTGTTGGTTTTTAAAATGTGTAGATTTATGTACATTTTTATACCAGTGTTTTGCCCAGACTCCATCCTCTTTTCTAGATCCTGGATTCCATGAGAGCATCGATTGTTGGAAATTTATATCTAGTAATTTGCATAATTTCTGGAGAATGATTTTTGGATTTTCTAGAAGAATTCCGGAATCTAAAACAACGGGGTTATCTCCTTTTTCTATAAGATAATTGTAAAGTTCCCATTCTTTTTTAATCCCTATATCAGCGATGGTAGGATTAGGAATTACTTTAGAAAAAGAAGTTAGGATTTCCGTAGTGTTTCTTATGAGAAAGATGTTTTTAAAATCAAGTGAGAATATTGGGTTTAACCCAATAAAGTGATGAGCCATGTTTTTAATAAAAACCTCCTCTTTTTTATAGTTATCTTTTGTAAGATCATGAATAACCTCTTCTGGATCTGTCGATTGAGACCTAATAATTTCTTCTTTACCAGGATGATCTGCACCAGTTAACTGTAGGTAGTATGCGTAAAGAGGCTCGTCGATTATATGACATGATTTTCTGTTCCCAAAAGAATACATCAGAGCTGTAGAAATATTTCTAGGTCCAGAAATTAATTGAATTCTAGTGTTGTTCATTGTTTAAAGATTTTGGATGCCAGAATAATTCCTTAAAAGAAACTACTTTATCGTTTTTGACATCGACACCTTCTTTGATAAGTAGCTCGGCCATCTTAGTAGGTGTTTTAAACATCAATCTTCCGGACAGCTCCCCTTTGGAATTTACCACTCGATGAGCAGGAATTTTTATAGGGCTATTGTGGCATTTGTTTAGAGCCCAGCCCACCATTCTGGCGGACCCTAGAGCAAGATAATCGGCGATCGCCCCGTAAGTGCTAACTCTACCTTTTGGAATAGAGAGAGTTACTTCATAGACAAAATCAAAGTAGTGGTTTTTCTCCATAGAATGATCAAATTTAGTCTAAATCGTTTAGCACAAATTAGTATTTAATCTCGATAAATGTCTCACAGTAAGCTTTAGAATATACCATTTAGAATCCTCGAAACTAATAGATACCTTTACGGACTTAAAGTATTTTTCCATGTTGAATACCCAAATTATTGCAAGCCAAGTAGCAAACCTTACCGATGCCAGGTATTATGCCGCATGGGGTGTATCTTTTATGAGTTTTAATAGAAATCCAGGCGATAGTACTTTTATCAGTCGAGCGGATTTAGTAGAGATCAGAGAGTGGGTAGAAGGACCTAAATTCCTGGGAGAGTTTACAGGATTAGAATCTCCTAATGAGATAGAAAAAATAGTAGACGAGGAAAATCTATCAGGTGCAATAGTCGGACCTTTTACTCCTCCAGAAACGATAAGTGCTCTGGATGTAAACCATTTAATTTGTGAATGCCTTTTAGAAAAACTGCCTCAAGATATCGATAGACCGGTTATTATTAAGTTGCATAAATCAGAGCTATCGACCTTAGTCGTTGATAGTCATAGGACTTGTTTTTTAGATATTTACGATGTAGATCTGGATACGGTAAAACGAGTGATTGAGGAACACAAGTTTGGATTAGTTTTAAGAGGAGGAGAAGAGGAAAAAGTAGGCTTTAAAAGTTTTGGTTTTTTAGATGATGTTTACGATTTAGTGATGGACTAGTTTATTACAGTCGTTGTTATTTAGAAAGTTACTCTTGCTTAATATTAATTTCTCTCTGAGGAAAAGGAATACTAATCTTGTGATCTCTAAATAGTTTATCTATACTAAAACGTAGATCAGATTTAATGTCATTTATCTGTATCAGTTTCTTAGAAAAAAAGAATATTTTAAAGTCTAAAGAACTCTCGCCAAAGTTTTCGAATCTTACAAATGGTTTAGGGTATTTAAGAATATTAGGATTTTCGGCGACAGCCTCTAGTAATAATTCTTTTACTAAAGAGGTGTCACTTCCATAAGCTACTCCGATCTCTACCTCGAATCTAACTCGATCATTATAATGATTCCAGTTGAGCACTTGTTGATTTACTAACTGCGAATTAGGCATAATGATGGTCATGTTACCTCTGGTTTCTAGTATTGAAGATCTGAGACCTATTTTTTTAACAACACCTATTTCTCCTTCAAAATCTAAAGTATCTCCTACAGAAACAGAACGTTCAAAAAGTAAAACGATACCACTAAAAAAATCATTAAAGGTCTGTTGTAACCCTAACCCAAGACCAACTAATAGGGCGGCAGCTCCACCCCATATTAAGGTCATATTTATTCCGAGTTCGTCTAGAGCGATAAAGACGGCTATAAAGTAGATGACATACTTAAGTAGTTGGTTTATTGCAAATTGAGCTCCGATATCAATACTGTTTTGCCTATATAAACCATACATTATTATTTGCGTAACGATCCAGATTAAAAATCGTGCAAAGAGTAACACAAGGACGGCGGAAATGATATTGGTTATTTTTAAACTGATCTCCTGACCATTTTCTAAAGTATGATCATATAGACCATAGTCAATATTTAGAATACGTACAATGATGATTGCGGCGATTGCATATAGTATGTATTTTACGATTTGGGATGCTGAAGACACATTTTCATTTATGTCTTCTCCTTTGATTTTCCCTGCTCTTTGAGAATAAATCTTTTTTAAATAAAATTGGATTAAGAACCAGTCTATCAGTCTTGCGGCTTGGAAAATAAGCAGTCCTTTTAGAATCAAAGAAATGCTTAAGGAAACACTATCTAGTTTAGAGAAGGTATAATCTAGATTAAGCATGATAACAGAACAAAGGATAAATAAAATAAGTACTGTCCAGTAAAAAGTCCGTTTTAATATGTTAGAATCTTCTAGATTTTCTTCCTCAGAAACAAATTGGATCTTAGACCATAAAAGCGATCTTAAGGAAAAAATAGCAATTGTAAATAATAAGGTAAACAGTAAATAAATGAATATTTGACCTAGAGTCAAATACCAATTACCGTATTGCAAAATTATTTTTTCTATCATTTAATGTTGGAGGTAGAGAATAAACTTTTCTTCAAAAAAAGCTTCTGCAAAGTAAGAACTTACAGGAGTAATTTCGTAGTAATCTGATTTATTAAGAGCTTTTACTTCTTCTTTTATATTACCGCCTTTTAAAGCTATAATCCCATTGGGACGAGCATTTATTTGTTCATTCTTTATAAGTTTTAGAGTCCAGTTTTGTAGTTTTTCTATAGTGGCAACGGCACGAGTAACGACATAATCATATTGTTTTCCTTTAGACTCTTCAGCTCTTCCATGAATACCAAAAGCATTTTTTAGATCTAGTTTTTTTATGATGTCATTTACTACCATTATTTTCTTATTCCGGCCATCTATAAGGGTAAAATGAACATCTGGAAAAACTATGGCTAACATGATCCCAGGGAACCCACCTCCGCAACCTAGATCGAGTATTCTTGTACCTTTTTTAAAGTTTTGGAATTTGGCTATAGCCAATGAATGTAAAAGATGTCTTTCTTCTAAGTTCTCAATATCTTTTCGAGAAATTAGATTAATTTGAGCATTCCACTCTGGGTATAAAACCATTAGTTGTTTAAAAGAGGATAGTTGCTCATCAGAAAGAGAGAAATATTTATTGATTAATTCCATGTAGCATTTTTAGAGTTAAATGCTGCTCCTGAAAAATATAAGTAGTAGGGTATCAACATTAAATCAAATATCGGAATAAAAAGCAACAGGTCCTTACCGTCTAATAACTTAAAAGTGGAGTATCCAGTAAGCATAAGTGATAACCATCTTATCAAAAATACTACAAATACTAGTTGGTAATAACCATTAAATAGTAGGAAAATGGCTAGTAAAAAACTTAAAATATGTAAAAATGGATGTAGGGCAAGTAAGACTTTATGTTCTAGAGCATAAGATGTAGAAACCCCAAAATGCCTTTTTTTCTGATTAGCATAATCTAACCAATTGGTCTTGCTATCTGAATAGACAAATGATTTAGGATCAAGCGCTATGCGAATCTTAGTTTTTTTAGCAGCCTGTTGTACCATAAGATCATCATCTCCAGAAGGTATATGCATATGTTTTGTATATCCATTTATATCCGCAAATAGATCTTTTTTAAAAGCCATATTTCTACCTACGCCCATATATGGGATATTTAATAGTGCTAGCCCAAAATACTGTACAGCGGTAATAATGGTTTCAAATCGAGAGAATGCATTAACCCATCCTGAGGATTTATTTAATGGTCCATATCCTAGCACTAATCTATGATTATCATCAAGGTAAGAACCCATAATCTCTGCCCATTTAGAATCGACGGGATTACAGTCAGCATCAGTCAAAACAATAATTTGAGTAGAACTATTACCAATACCTTCAGTAAGTCCTAGCTTTTTTCCAGGCATATTTTTAGAAGGAGTCAGGATTTTCAGGATTTTTTTATTTGTGGATATTTGATTTAAAAGGATAGAAGAATCATCGATGGAGTAATCATCGACATATATCACTTCTGTTACATCATGTAAATCAGTAATAAAAGAGAGATTACGTTGTATATTTGAATATTCGTTTTTCCCAATAATAACGATTGATTTTTTGCGTTTTTCTGCATATCTTACACCTTCTTTAGAGAAGTGAATCCTACCATAAAGAACCATCCAGTAGACGGAAGAGACAAATACGGCCAGAATAAAGAAAATTTGGGCTAGATACAAGTTTAGGTATTTGTTGTAAATGTAATTTAGCGGATATATTTTAAGCAGCAAATCTAAACTAAAAATGATTTATAATCGTTTGCTATCTAACTGGGAAGTTAAATGGTAAAAGGTTAATTAACAAAAAACAACACATTAAATATTTTTATAATATGTATTTTTGTGTAGTTATGAAATTAAATAAAATGAGAACCACGTTTTTTGCTCTTACAGCAGTCTTTTTTACTTTTAGTTTGCAAGCTCAAATGATTAATGGCACAGATACGCTTTATGGGAATGAGTGGATCGATTATGATAAGACCTATTTTGAGTTAAAGCTAGCTGATGATGGTGTATATCGAGTAGATTATGTCGAATTACAGGATATGGGTTTTCCTGTGGACCAGACCACTGGTGCTAACATACAGTTGTTTTATATGGGCGAGGAGTATCCTTTACACCTATCTACAAATGGAGCCTTATCGGCGACAGATTATTTAGAATTTGTTGGAAGAAAAAACAGAGGAGATATAGATCATCATTTATACATAAATGGGAAAGAAGATCAGCTAAATCCTGAGTATAGTTTATTTACGGATACTTCTAGTTACTATATCACTTTTGATAATAACGTTGAAGGGTTACGTTTTGAAGATTATGACCAAAGTGGAATTGCAAACATGACTGCTGAGCGTTTTTATATACATGAGGAGTTGAGTGTATTTAGTGATTTTCACTTTAAACCGATTTACAGAGGTTCTGATCATGTGCGGTATTCTTATTTTGATATTGGTGAAGGTTTTGGTACAACAACATCCGATAATTTTTCTACTCAGATAAACGCGGATAATCTAAATAATGACGGGCAGACATATTCAGAAGTGACTATAAGGCTGGCCGGAAATCCTAATCCACACGAATTAGAGATAGGTTTTAACAATAATAATATAGTAAAAGAAGACTTTAATGGTTTTGGTGTTAAACAATACACTGTACAAATACCAAATGCAGAGGTAGTTCCAAATAACACAATAGATATAAAAGGAGTACATGGCGGAAATTTTACAGATGGTTACTCTGTAGCATATGTTAAACTCCAGTACCCTAGAACACCGGAGATAGATAACGGTTTTTTAGAATTTGTTTTACCATCAAGTAGTGATGATAAGTACTATGAGTTTAATGTTTTAAATAACGATGATAGTTTTATTTTAATTGATAGTGATAATAATTTTAGATATCCAACATTAGTTGATAATGGCGTTCTTAAGTTTAAAGTTGCTGCATCAGATAAGTCTCGTAAGATTTTGGTTTATCAAGAATCACAGACTCAAAAAGTAAATACATCATATCAAAGAAATTTTATAGATTATACCGCGGTAGATCCTGATTTTTTATTTGTTACAAGTAAGCGATTATTTGAGGGACCAAACAATGTAGTTCAGAATTATGCTAATTATAGAGGGACCCCGGAGGGTGGAGGATATATTCCTTATGTTGCTATAATGGAGGATTTAATAGATCAATTTTCTTACGGGATCGATAGGCATAATATTGCGAATAGAAATTTTGCACATTTTGCTGAAGAGAACTGGTCTAATTTAGAATACTGGTATAATGTAGGTAGAGGTTTAGAATATCAGAATGTCAGGACAGAAGAAGGCTTTTTAGAATTTTATACGGACAACCATGTCCAGACTTTTGGGTCTCCTGGTTCTGATATGGTAATGTTAGCCTCTAATGGCGAAAGAGTACCTAAGTTTAAACTGGGTCGAATAGCTGTCACAACCGAGGATGAGTTAGGGTCATATTTTGAAAAAATAAAACTTCAGAACGATTTACTCAGCCTAGACCAAACTTATGAAGCAAAAGGATGGACAAAGGAAATGATACATCTAAGTGGAGGATCGCCAGAAATCCAGAATGTTATTTTTAATAGCCTGGAGTCGATGAGAGAGATAATAGAGGTTAATAAATTTGGTGCTAATGTAAATACCTTTAAAAAGACTTCATCTAATCCCATACAACCAGCAGAGATCGATCAGATTCTAGAATTAATAGATAACGGTTTATCGATTATTACATTTTTTGGTCATTCGGGTGTCGGTACATTTGATTTTAACATAGAAAAACCTAGTGAGTGGAGCAACCAAGGAAAATATCCTTTAGTGATATCCTTAGGATGTTTGTCAGGAAATGTATTTACAAAATCTAAGGGATTAAGTGAAGAATTTGTACTAGAACCTGAGACAGGAGCTATTGCTTTCTTAGCTTCTGCAGGAACAGCTTATATCCAATCTCAAGCGGCCATAGGTGCTAAGTTTTATGATTATCTAGGAGAGGAGATGTATGGCAGTACTATAGGGTCAGTAATAAAAGTAATTTATGATGATAATAAAGAAATTCAGAATTTAGCTAATATTACCTTGATGCAGCAACTTACGTTGCATGGTGATCCTGCTATAAGACTAAACCCTCATCCTGGTCCAGATTATACTTTTGATTTTTCTTCCGTACAAACTAATCCTGGTATAGTAGATACGAATTTAGATTCTTTTGAGGTAAGTTTTGATGTGGTAAATATCGGGAACTTTATGGAAGACTCTATGAAAATAAAAATAGAGCACGTATTAAACGACGGCACTATAAATTACAGTTCTGAATACCAAATCGATGGTTTTCCATATCGGAAAAATATAAAGCTGAATGTGCCTATTTCTGGGGCTGATATATCAGGAAAAAATTCTATAAGAGCTTATTTGGATACAGACAATCAGGTTGAGGAACTTCCAGACCCAAGTGCCGAAATGAATAATGAGTTGAATAATCCTGCAAACGGAACCCCATTTTCTTTTTACTCTACCAATAACACTCTTAATCCAACATGTCCCGAGGACTTTGGCATTGTAAATACTACAGAAGTTACACTACATGCTTCTACATTAAATGCTTTTGAAAAAACAAACACAAAATATTTATTTGAGATAGATACTACGGAGAAATTTAATAGTCCATCGCTCACTAAACATGATCAGACGAGTGCAGGAGGTTTAATTTCTTGGTCACCTGGAATAAACTTTGAGGAAGGGGATACCTATTATTGGAGGGTAAGTCCAGATTCTACATCTGCCGATATAGGTTACCAATGGAGAAATCGATCGTTTGTGTATTTACCTGATAGTGATTATGGATGGAACCAGAATCATTATGAGCAGTATGCTTATGATGATTTGGATGGCATAGACTTCTCTTTAGAAAATGAGATGATATATGATACCTCTTCTAGGTCTATTGAATTAGTTAATGGGTTATGGAATATTCAATCAAATGGAATTAAAGTGGATAATTCTGGTTTTTCTGAATCTGCTAGACCATGGCAGAATCTTTCCACAGGAGTATCTATTTCAGTAGTCGATCCTTTAACCGGTAAGTTTTGGTTAAATGGAACAGGCTCTCCTTGGGGAGGAGATTATGGAAGTATTACTGGAGGAACAGGGGTAAAAAGGGCATTTGCATATCCGACCTCCACAACTGAAGAAAGAGCTAAGATTATAGATTTCTTGAATGATGATATTCCAGATGGATATTATGTTATTTTTTGGACTTTGGTTTCTCAAAATGGCGATTATTTCTATCATGACGAATGGGCACAGGATTCTTTAACCATAGGGAATAATATTTTTCAAGTATTAGAGAATCAAGGTTCTTTAAAATGTAGAGAATTAATTACTAATGGTTCTGTTCCATATAGTTTTATGTATAGAAAAAATATTGAGGCAATAGATGAAGGCATTGGGTCAGGACAAGAGGATGTATTCAGCACTCAATTTTTTCTACCAAGAGCAGGAGTTGAAGGAGTATTGACCACGGTTCCTATTGGTCCAGCAAAATCATGGGATCGTTTAGAATGGAGGAGTTCACAGGTAGAAGTTAATGATCTTTCTAATTTCTATATTGAAACTTACAATAATCAAAATGTTTTAGTAGAAACTTTTGATTATCCTAATTCAACCGAAGCGGTTATAGATCTTTCTTTTTTAGACCCTATATTACACCCTACAATAAAGTTAAAGTATGAAAGCTTCGATCAAGTAGATAGAACCACACCTCAAATAGATTATTTGAGGGTTTATTACGAAGGTTATCCAGATATTGCATTAGATCCATTAAAAAACTTAGTTTTTAATAGTGATACTTTGCAGCAGGGAGAAAATTTATTCATCCAATATTCTATAACTAATCTTTCATCATTTGCATTAGAGGACTCAATAACTGTTAATTATTTAATTACTGATAATCAAAATCAAACAATTCTAAAAAAGGCCACTCATTCTCCGCTCGATGCGGGTGAATCAAAGGCAATAACTTTTGTGCATAATACCGTAGAAATGTTAGGTGATTATACAATCGCAATTAACTTAAATTTACCAGAAGGAGTAAGGGAGAAAATAGATTTTAATAATTTCGGTATTAGAAGCTTTACGGTTCAAAAGGATAATAAAAATCCTCTATTAGATGTGACATTTGATGGATATCATATATTGGATGGAGACATCGTGGCACCGGAGCCATTAATTAATATAACCCTAGAAGACGATAACCCTTTTTTACTTTTAACGGATACTAGTACTTTACAGCTCATTTTGACACATCCTAATGGGGATATAGAGTATTTTGATAGTAATGATTCAAGAATTCAATTTTTCCCTGCAGAAAATGCTCAGGACAATAAAGCAAGGTTAGAATTTACTCCGTATTTGCAAAATGAGGGCGAGTATAAATTAAAAGTTCAAGGCTGGGATGCATCGGGAAATGTATCGGGAAATAATGATTACCAAAGAACTTTTCAAGTTATAACTACAGAGGCTGTTTCTAATGTTCTCAATTATCCGAATCCTTTTTCTACGTCTACACAGTTTGTATTTACGATTACAGGAAGTGTTCCTGACTTTATGAAAATAGAAATCAGGTCTATGTCTGGAAAAGTAGTTAAAGAAATATTTAAAGAAGAGTTGGGATTATTGAGAGTAGGAACAAACCGTACAGACTATAGATGGAATGGAACCGATGAATATGGTCAGAAACTAGCAAATGGAGTATATCTCTATAAAGTGGTGACTAAGAACATGGATGGAGAACAACACGAATTATATGATAATGGAACAAGTGAGTATTTTACCAAAGGCTATGGTAAAATGGTTATAATGAGATAGAATTGAGAAACATAAAAGCATTTATAAGACGTAAGTTAAATAGATTTCCAGGAACGGAAAAATATTGGGAAAAGCGATATGAAGAAGGTGGAAATTCCGGTTCTGGTTCATATGGAAGACTAGCTTTATACAAAGCAAACTTTTTAAAACAGTTTATTGATTTAAATAATGTTAATTCGATAGTTGATTTAGGCTGTGGTGATGGTAATCAATTACAACAATTAAATCTTTCTGCGTCTTTTAAATATCATGGTGTGGATTTGTCAGACGTTGCTCTTCAAATTTGTAGGAGTAAGTTTAAAGAGACCTCCTTTTTATTTTCTAATTATCAAGATTTTAAAGAGAATTTTAACTTATATGAAATGGCTTTATCTATGGATGTGCTTTTTCATATAATCAATGAAAAAGACTTATATCACTATATTGATGTTCTTTTTTCTTCGGCCACTAGATATGTTATTATATACAGTAGTAATGTCGAATATGAAAATCGATTTCATGTCAGAGATAGAAAATTTACACCAATAGTCGAAAAGAAAATTAAAAACTGGAAATTAATATTTGAGGAAAAGAACCCTTATCCGTATGACTTAAATAATGCTGAAGCGACATCCAGAAGTAACTTTTATGTTTATGAAAAACTCTCCTGATAAAATGAATCCAGTTTATTATTTCTCAGTTCTAAATTGAATTTTTTTTCTACGTGTATCCTATTAGATGGTAGATATTCCCAACGGATTATTTTTTTAATTCCCTCTACAAATTCAATAATGTTTTTTTCTTCAACTAAAATACCGTGTTTCCCATCTTCCACGGTTTCAGGAATTCCCGCATGAAAGCTTGAAAGGATAGGCATTTGCATAGCCATAGCTTCGAGAATACTGATAGAGGTTGCTTCAATATCTCCTGAATCTGTTGTAATAGAATGCTGCACATAGTATTTGTGCTTTTGGATTTCATCTATTAACTCTTTTCTTTTAAGCCAAGAAATTAAATGAATTTGATTCTTAATTGGGCTTGTTGCTATTTGATGTTGGATTTCATTTTTTAGTTCTCCATCCCCGATAAATGTAAGTGAAAAAGGTATCAGAGGAAATTTTTTATTAAAAGCTTCAAAAGCTTTAATTGTAAAGAAATGACCTTTTTTAGAAGTAAGCCTAGATACTTGAACAAAGGAATGATCATCGGGGAAGCTCGTTCTTTTAAACCACTTTAAATAGACACCATTGTAAAGAATTTTGGCATTTTGAGAATTAATGCCATAGGCACTAAAAAGGTTTTTATGAAAAGCACAGACAAAAATAGGATGTATCTTAGGATTTTTGAATTTGGTTCTCCATCTAATTCTGTATTGTCTGGAGCCTTCTAAATATCTTTTAGTATCATAACCATGAAAGGTAATAAAGACAGGAATGTCTAATTTTAAATTATCTAACAGTAATAAAGCTTGAATTCCAAAATGACAATGTATAACATCTGGTTTATATTGATTGAGATAAGTGTTTATTTTTTGAGAAAATGACTTATTGTATCTAGATAAATAAAGAAATTTATCACTTATTCTTGATTTTAGGGATTTTTGGAAAGGTATTACTTTAATTTGGATGTCATTATGGTGGTTTCCTTTTTGGTCATTGCAGATTACAGTTACCTCATGATTTTTATTAAACCACCGTACTTGATTTAAAATAAATGTTTCTGAAGGAGATAAAAACTGTTCAACAAAATATGTTATCCTCACTGTAGTTATCTATGCATTAATGACCGTATCTAAAAGTAAAATATATAGTAGTATAAAGTGGAATACTCTAGCTGTTTTTTTAAACATTGCTTTAGTATTTATACAAATGTATATTTTGTTTAGACTTTTGTCTAAAGAGGACTTTGGGATAATGGCATCGATTTCTGCAGTTTATTTTTATTTAAGAGCGATTTGTACTTTTCAAATTGGAGAAGCCATTTTATATATTCCTAACATTGGAGTAGATAAAGAAAAACTGTCCAGTGTCTTTTGGGCATTAATAATATTAAGTTCAATTTGTTATGCCTTAGTTCTTATTATTGGTCCTTTTTATGGACACTTATTTAAAGAAGATGCCGTATATTTTGGTCTAAAATGTATTTGTGTCTTGCTATTTTTTGATGTTTTTTATGAAATCAATCGAGCTTTGATTCACAAAGAGTTATTATTCAAAGAACTTTTTAAAATATCATTCCTTGGAAAAGTAATTTATTTTGTTTCGTCTATTTTATTAGCTTATTTAGGGTTAGGATATAAAGCTTTACTTTTTTCATTTATGCTTAGCTCTATCTCAGAAACTATATTTGCTATGTTTTTTGGTAGACGATTTTTTAAACCGCTTTTTTGTTTTAAATGGAGTAAGATAAAAGACCTATTCTCTTTTGGAGGTTATTCTTCTTTAGTTAGATTTTTAAGAGAGATTAGAAATCAGTTTGATACTATACTTGTGGGGAAGTTTCTAGGATTAGAGATATTAGGGGTTTACAATATTTTTAAGTCTTTATTTTTCAGAATTGTAAAAATTCTAGCTCCTTTAATTGGTAATGTAATGACCCCTCTTTTAGCTAAGGAGAAATTTAATCAAGTATTGTCTAAAAAAATATTTTACAGACAAACAAAAGTCTATGTACAAATAGCTTTTCCCTTGTTTATTGGATTTTTAGTGTTTTCAAAAACTATAGTTGGTTTTTATTTTGGAAATGAGTATTTAAACTATTTAGTTCTCTTTAAATTATTGAGTATTGCTTTTTGTCTTTCAAACATTACAGCATTAATAAACACGTTGGTTATAGCTTATGGTAAATTTAAAAGCTCTTTTCATTGGAATGGTTTAAGTTTATTCTTTTATTTGATAAGTGTCTCACTCATGTTTTCTAAAGGTGTTGAAGCATTTGCGTTAGGATTAATAATATTTTTTGTTGTTAAAACAGTTACGGTATTTTATTTTATCATCAAAAATTCAATTGGTGGAGAAATAAAAGAATTCGTCCGTTCTTTTATGATGGAATTGATTTTTTCAATTTTATTAGGTCTGATTTTTACAATTATATTGAACTTTTCTAAAACCTCTGTTTTTATGGAATTACTACTTTTAGTAATTTATACTTTTTTGGCAGTAGTCTTTTTTATTACAATAAATAGAAAAATAATTAAAGAATTGTTCCGTAATACTTTATCATTTAAATCATGGTAAAAATATATTCCCATCCAAGGTCCGGAACACATTTTTTAATGGAACTTGTCGCCTCTAATTTTTATTTTGATAAAAATTTAGAAACAAATAATAGAATTTTTGGTCACTGGTCTAGATTAAGGAATTTAGAGGATATGGTGAAAAATGGAGCTTTATTTGGCTCACATTCTTTTGCACTTAGGAGACATCGATTCTTACCTATTAAGAAAATTTACATTTATCGTGATGGTAGGGATGTTGCTTTTTCTATGTGGAACTCTAAGTTTTACGATAAAGCCTGGGGAGATATTACGTTTAGCGAGTACATTAGAAAAGATATCGACTGGTTTTCTACGCCTACGTTTAAGAGTTCTAGTAAAAGAACTATACTACAACACTGGGAAGATCATGTGGTCGGATGGCTTAAAACAAATGACCGTTTTATTTTAAAACTGAGATATGAGGAAGTACTAGCAGACCAAGAAAAGACTGTAAAACAGATAGCGGAATTTTTAAAACGCCCAATTCCTTCAAAGATAAAGGCTGTAAATAAACTGGTGGGCTTAGCTCCGAATAAGGGAAAAATCCATAAGTGGAAAGACCACTTAACTGAGGCAGATCACGAGTATATTACAAATGTAATCCCAAATGGAATTAAATGGTTTTGGAATCACCCAAAAACCCAACGCACATAATACTTCCACAACTTTATAGAGTAATAATTTCTTCTTGATTCTCGCATCAGCGTTTTAGACAAATTTTTAAATCCATACTGCTTTGCCATAACGGCATACATAGCAAATTTTTCTGCGGCTAAGAAATCAAAAATCTCAGTATTTACCCTATCTGATATTTCTTCAAAATACTGTTTTCTAAAACCTAGGATTGCGGCTACATTGATATAGGCACGAGTTTTTAATTGTTCTTCGTTTTGTACTAATAAGGAACCCATATGATCATGTATTCGATATACATAAGACACCTCCCTTAATTGTTTAATAGAATGATTTGCCAGAAGCCTGAGTATATAATAAGTATCTTGCCAATGCGGAAATTCTTCAGGGAAACGGATATCTGCACAGTACTGAGTAGGAATACATAAAGTCCATAGTCCACACATATTTTTTAAGGCAAACTGTATGGGATTTCTATGTTGAGCTTTAGAATAGATAGGTCCTATTTTTGTTCCTGAGTTATATTTATAACCGATTCTTAAAATTTCTTGTTTATATTTTTTATTGATGATGGCATTTTTAAAACTGCTGAGATGATGGTTTAGAATGTAATCATCATCATCTATAAAACATATATATTTTCCAGACACTTTTTCTAGTCCGAGATTTCTCGCTGTACT
>CALLXF010000009.1 GCA_938015805.1 uncultured Saprospiraceae bacterium
GGGTTAGGATAGATTATGATATTATTAAGGTCATGATTTATATCTTCTGAGGATAACACATCATCCTCGCATAGTATATCATGTAAAAATGCCGAGGTTAGGTCTATCATTTCGCTCTCTGTATCTTCATCAAAAAAGTAAGAAACATGACCATTACTATTGACGAAAGTCTCTAAATAATTTTTTACACCTACACTATCAGCGACCCTGTTACATTCTCCACTTCCTTCTAAATAGATGATATCAAAACCAAAAATATTTGCGAAACCTCCATTATATGGAACCGTCATGTCTCCGTCATCGTGCACACTAATAAACGGAGGATCGTTTGCATCTATCCATCTGGCATCATTAAGGCCACCAGAAAAATTTACTGTTCCCTGTACTTCTGACGAATAGTTTAAATTATTTACGGTTCCTTCTAGTCCACCTTCTGCGGCGATAATATCTGTTAAATCTTGAGGGAAATTATCAGTCTCATCTAAAACAGCTGCATGCATCGCTGCGATGCCTCCAGCTGATACTCCCCCTAAAAATATATAGTCAGGGTCTATTCTAAATGTATTATTAGTATCAGCATCTGCTCTTAAAAAACGTACAGCTCCTTTCATATCCGCCACTGCCTTAGTAACGACTACTTTCATTTCTTCTTCAGTCGGAATTGGGAATAAAGGAAGATCATATAATCTGTAGTCTATAGTTACCGCAACAAAACCTTTACGAGCGTATGACTTACATAGAAAGTTAACATCTTCTTTTTCTCCACCGATAAAACTACCTCCAAATGCTACGATAATTGTCGGACGTTTTATAGCTGTATCGCCTTGAGGTTCAAAAATAGTCATGAATAATTCTTGCTCATTTCCCCCTATGGTTGTTCCTATACCAAAGCTGATATTTTCTGTAGAATCGACGTCGGTAAAAATATCTTCTAAAAATCTAGATCCATCACAGCTCGGATGATCCTGTGTAAAGGCTATTATGCTCATTAAAGTAAAAAAGGTAGAAAGAAATATTTTCATAAGTTTATTTTTTAATCTTTACAAAGCTACTAATCCTAAAGTGTTAATATTGCACAGTAGTTATGCTTTTCAAAATTTAAGACGTTAGTTACTATATAAATAACAGTTTATGAAAAATTTGTTTTCTTTAATTCTTATTGTTTTTTTGATAGTTATTATTTCTTGTGGTGATAGTGATGAATGTATGCAATGCACTGGAACCACCGCAAATGGAGAATCTGCAGATTATACAATCTGTAAAAATGATGATGGCACGACTACTCGTACGGATAATATTAATAATACTGCGGTTACGGATTCTATAGGGTACGCAGAAGGTGTTGCCTTTTTTGAATCTGCAGGACTAACATGCAATTAATTTTTTAGTCAATATTTTTTTTAATATGAATGTAAAACTGAAGATGTTCATTCTTGGTTTGTATCTCTTTGTAGGATATGGATGTAAGAATAACTGTGTTTCTTTCTCTGGGGATCACAGTGTAGCATTTTATACCACCCATCCTAGTGTAGAAATAGTTCCTGCTGAATTTGAGACCATAACAGAGCAATATTTAGTTAAAGATGCTCATAATGTAGGAGCCACATTTGAGACAGTTACAGAGCAAGTCCTAGTTTCTCAGGCTTATACATCATATAAAGCTTGGGATGTAACACCGCTAAACATTGTAAATGATGCGGAAAATAATCAAATAGGTAACGTGGATTGTTACTTCTTTTATTCCGAAGAGGATATTATAATGACAGAATTACCCGCAGTATATACAACTAGAAGTTGGCAAAGATTAGTGGAAAATGGAATGGGGGATATTGTTCCCGCTCAGTACGAAACCAATACATGGAGACGTACTGTAAAGGATGGATCATTGATAAAGCCCTTAGTCGTCGATCGATCATCAGTCATAATGATATTTACTATTCCTGATCACCTTACAATGCAGGAATATCTAGAGAAGCAATTTGAACAACAAGATATAACCGATTGTATTGAGGGGAATTCTTATCAGATTTTGTAATCAGTTTTTTAATACAGGTGCACGTGATTAGGGTAGATAGAATTTGTAAACCGCAAAATACGATAAGCTCTAACTAAAAGTCGATAGATTAGAAAAGAGCTTATCGTAGATTGTTATTTGGGAATTATTTATTTTTCAAACGTAATGTCACAAGTAAAACCGCCTCCCATTAGGATTACATCTAAGGTGTTCTCATCGCTAAAGGTTCCATTGATATCTAAATCAAAACCACCCCAATCTCCAGCTGCCGAAAAAGCCATGTCATTTATTGTTCCATCTAGCGTACCGATTATAGCTCCACTATCCAGGGTAATATTTATCTCTGTAGGATTTCCATTAGGATGAGCAAAAATGATTATTTCATCTATGGAAGTGGTATTCCCTGCACCACAGTCTGAGGCACCAGTAGTATATGTACCAAAATATTTTTGACTAGAAATAATATCACAAGCTGTTCCTTCATAACCATCGATACATATACAAGTACCATCGTCACATGTTCCATTGCCACAATCAATATCAGCACATTTATCTTCACCACAACTTATAACTAACAATAAACTGGCTAAACAAAATAAATTAAATACTTTTTTCATACTATAAATTTTCGTTGACGAATATAGGAATTTATATAATGGTTAAAAGATCCGTTTGATAAATATAATGATATGAAGTAGTCACTAAATATATTATAGAGGTGCCTATTTTTTTATATTGAGATAGAGGCTTCTAAATTTTCCATTCTTTTTAGTTGCAGGTAATGGCGTTTATATAGAAAAATGATAATTATTAAAATGGCTATTATAAATATAGTTGATGGTTCGGACATCCGTCTCGTATCGTCTTCCGTATCCAGAGATTTTTTACCTGCTAGGACTTGTTCTTGTTTTTTTAAGAGCATTGCTTTTTGAGCTTCATTTTCTACCACGATAAAAGATGTAACGGGTGTAAGTATGCTACTAGTAAAACTATTTTTGATAAGGGAAAGCCACAGGTCCTCTGATAGGTCAGGATAAAGGAGTTGTTTTTTCCATTGTACATTTAGAAATAGAGTATTGTTCCAGTAATTTTTATTGGACTGTTGTCCAATGTTTTTATCGGGTTTTACATAAATACTGGCTTGTTTATTATCAGCAAGATATATTATCTTGCCATCTTTTAGTGGGAGTTGTTTGACAGGAATTTTGTGGTGTGGTCTGGAGTATTCTAGTTTTATTGTACTCGATTTAAATAATGGATGTGCATCCAGTAATCCTGTGTAATCGCATGTGTAATAAGGATTGCCTTCCGGCGAACAAAATCGCAGATCCTCAAAATTAACATTGGCTATAGAAGAAATATCTGGATTAAAAAGAACCATAACGGGATACGAGTTAGTATTGTTTTTGTACGCTTCTACTAGAGTTTTACGGACTGCTCTCTGTAAAAAATAACCGGCGGATTCTGATTGAATTTTATGATCGTGTTTACAATCCTTTTTGCAAGTATATGTATGTACTTCCGAATTGATCAAAGATATTTTTGCATTCTCAGCTAGTTCTGGATACTTTGTTTTTAGTTGATCTATTGTTTTATAAAAAGTGTCTATGTTATAGTCTTCTGATGCTACATCTATCATAAAATGAAAATATGGATTACGAGTAACTGTGTCTAATTTAATTTTCTCTACTGCTGGTATATAAACAAGTTGTTCATTTTCGATAATAGCAACATCATGATTAGCTTTTGGGCCTAATGAGATTGTCCTATTATCTATATTTAGCGTTACAGCTTCTTTGTGTATAAACTCTATCCCGGTTTTACGCACTTCGTTCCGACCAAAAGGGAAGACTCTAAAAGTCACTTTGTTTCCAGTAGTGTAGTGTAATAATCCGGGGTCTCTATTTTGATTTCTAATCTGATTAAAAACCCACATTGCTGATTTTTTTTCTGTCAGTAAACCCATTTCTTTTTTATCACCGACATATAGATAGTAATCACTGATAAAGCAGGCCTCTGGTAGATCTAAAGTCGTTATATATTCTTGGTTAGGACGATCGAGATGGTTTTTTATATCTAGATGTATCCATGATCTATAGACTTTTTGGTTTATGTCATAAGTAGTTTCTGTTTTTAAATCTTGGATTATGACTTGCCTATTAGGAAATTGAGTATCGTTTACTGGAAAAGAAGGCTCTCCTAAAAATACAGCTTCTAGATGTTCGATCTTAGTATTAGATAGTGTTAGGTTATCGAGGATGAGCCATTTAAAATATGATGACAGATAAGGTAATTCGTTTCCTATCCAAAAGTTATTATTTCTCGTTTTGTGTGTCTTTATTTTACGGATGGTTTTAGAGAGCCTGTCAACATCTATATCATAGTCTTTATCGTAATCAGCATGGTAAATGTAGTCTATGGCGTTATGTAACGTTTTTCTAGTTTCTAAAAAATTACAAGTAATGATTGTAGGAATGATTATAAAACTGACAACTCCTATTATTTTTAGTGATATGGTGGACATCTTATTTTTTAGATAAGCGTAATCTTGAGATATCTGGATTGCTTGTACTACAAAAACGATGAGAGGAGTAAGCATTAAAAATCCTAGGCCAAAAGCAATAATCGCAATAACAGATAGAGGTAAATAAGGCAGAAATACGATAAGGAAATAAAATATATACGAGAACCCTCCACATCTAATCGCAAATAAAAAGATCCGTATTTTTTTATTTTCTACTGAAGGAATACACAGAAATAATCCATTGGCGAAAGCCAAAATATAAAACCATAAATTACTGAAATCTCCAAAAATAAACTGGATGTAGTTATCCTTAAATAGAAGACCATTATTTAATGCAAGACCTAATAATGGAAAAATGATGCAAATAGGAATCTTCCATAAAAGCGGATAATTATAAAAAAGTCCTTTTCTTTTAAGAGTAAGAATATACATCCCTCTCACTAAAAAGAATATAAAAATGACTACTCCTATGATGCTAAGTATAATCATAAGATGCTGTGAAAAATTATAGCTTATTTTTTGCCATAAGGGAAAAATCAATAGTGAACCTAGGTACCAGCTAATAGGAACTGCTGCAGCTAATAAAAAGTTAAACCACGGTTTTTTGGATTCTATTTCTTTTGTAAAATTAGTGATGAGTATAAATAAGCTATAAAGTAAAGTAGGCATTAAAAATGTGGCAGGGTAAAGTTCTATAGTACTTGATTTCATCCATCTAGGAATGGAAGCTGGTATAAATTCTCCTATATGATTTAGGTGCATGTAAATAAAAGTGATATATCCTATGAGGGTGGCGATCGCATAAAAAACGTGAACTCTTTCTTTAAAAGTGATACTTATGACAGTATAGATAATATTAACGATACCTAGTCCGGCTATGATCCATCCTGTCTCAATCCATCGGGTAATAGAGTCTGTATCCAGAAGAGAGTGGATGATTTGAAATTGCCCTCTTAGGAGAAATAGAAGTAAGACTAAGGGAGCAGTATTTACAATGAGTAAACATTTTGGATTAGAAAGACTTTTCACGGGCTAAGTTTTTAGGAGTGATTTTATCGAGTAGTAAATAAAAAAAGACAAGGCAACTGAGATATACAATAACACCTATAGATTCATGTATAATAGGGTAGTAGTGATTCCATGATAAAGGTGTTATCTGATTTGTGAAAATAGAAACTATGATTCTGGAGCTATTAGTAAATAACGTTAAGGTATATGCGATAATAATCGAGGCTAATAAAGTAGATGTTTTTAGTAGAGGTCGATGACATCTAGGAATGATCAAAAAGGAGATCATTACAAATGAGATCAAGAAAAAATTAAATCCAGAACAGGATTTGTCGATAATAATATCTAAATCTTTAAAGTAATATCCTTCTTGCGGTTTATAGTTGCTGTGTGCTCCTGTAAACAGACTAATTATTTTATTTATGGGACTTAGTAAAAATTGTAGGTCATCCGTACTGGTATTTCTATACCAAAGTTTTAGTATTAGAAATATTGCAGCGACTATACCTGTTATCGTTAGTTCGATTAATGTATTGGAATATTTCCTTAATTGTGGCATAGAAGCTTATTGTTTCTAATGCCAAAATTATTTTAATAAATATCTCGTAAGGTCTAAGTCTATTATCCGTAACATATAAATTATTATTCGTTACGGCTGGTGAGATATTTTATGTGCGGAGTAAGGATACTATTTATTAAAATAAAGTGGGAGACTTATTAGAATACATTAATAACTAGCGAACTTTTGTGAGCAGACTTATAAAATTTTTATTTCTTGATTCTGGCTTATAACTAGAAATGATAAAGCACCCTTCTTACTATATAAGTTTGAAGGATGCTTTAGTTTTTTACTGTGCTTGTTCTGCTCGAAGATTATGCATAATCGTTTTATAGAAGATATCATTCATTACAATGGGCGTACTTATTTTATCAAATTTCACGATATACTTATGTGCATCTTTTTTTGTCCATTGTATAGATATGTCTTCTTCCTCTAGAGAAACTTCTTTCATCATTTTATCTTTATAAGCCTAATGCATAATAATACTTTCCCGGAATATCTGTATAAACACCTTCGAGCATAATACCGCCTTCTTTATCTTCTAAATGTTCTAGTAGATCATTCATATTTTCGATCTTTTTATTATCGATGTGAGTAATAATAAAGTTATCTCGCATCTGGGTTTGTTTACGGATTTTTCCTGGAAATATTTTTTGCACGATTACGCCAGACTCTATATCTAGGTCAGCAAGTTGATCGGGTGTAGTATTCTCTATTCTTGCTCCTAAAATTTTTAGGGCTTTACCCGACTCTTTACTTAATTCTTCTGTATTTCCTTCTCTATGATAAAGTGTTACTGGAATCATTTGTTCTTTACCAGAACGATTGATGTATATGTCTACTTTTTCTCCTGGTCGATGTTGTGCAATCGCAGCTTGTAATTCCGAAGAGGTATTTACAGAAAGCTCATCAACCTTCGTGATAATATCTCCGACTTTTAATCCTGCGTTTTGAGCAGCACTTTTTTGTAAAATACTATCGATATAAATACCTTTGGAAATATTGATATTTTTTTCACGAGCAAGAGTACTATTTACCGTTTTAATCATTATTCCTAAGGCTCCTCTTTGCACCACCCCGAATTCCATTAAATCTTCTACAACTTTCTGTACTATATTAGAAGGGACGGCAAATCCGTATCCAGCAAAGCTACCTGTCGGACTAGCAATAGCTGTATTTATTCCTATGAGTGCACCATTAAGATTAACCAATGCTCCACCACTGTTCCCAGGATTAATTGCGGCATCTGTTTGAATAAAATTTTCAACAGCGTATTTATCCTTGAGAATATTTATATTTCGTCCTTTTGCACTTATAATTCCAGCTGTAACCGTCGAGTTAAGACCCATCGGGTTTCCTACAGCCATAACCCACTGTCCAATTTTAACATGATCAGAATTTGTTAAAGGAACCGTTGGTAGATTAGATTCTTTGATTTTTAGTAAGGCAATATCAGTAGATGGATCTGCACCTACTACGATGGCTTTATAAGTACGATTATCATGCAGTGTAATATCTATATCATCAGCACGATCTATGACATGGTTATTAGTAACGATATACCCATCTTTACTGATGATAACTCCTGATCCGGATCCTACTCTTGCCGGGGAACTATGGGACTTACTTTTACCTCCATTGGGGAAGAAGAACTCCTTCTTAAACTGGTCTCCAAAAAAATCTCTAAAAGGATCTGGAATGCTTTGGAAGTCAGAAGAGGGTACTGTATTATGATGCAATGTGGTTGACTTTATATGAACAACTCCATCTAAAACAGAACTGGCAGTTTCGTTAAAGTCTAATGGAATCGCCTTACCATTATCATCTACTGTAAATACTGCTTTCTGACTCGGAATTGTATTTACATGCTCTATAGTTATTGTTTTTTTTTCGGGTCTAAAATGAGTAATTATACCCATAGCTGATAAACTTACAATCAAAGCAATCAAGCCCGAAAAGATCAAATTTCTTTTCATTATTTAATGTTTTAATTGTTGAGAAATAGAGGTAATTTCCTCTTGAAATTTACCGATATATAGAATAAAACCTACTTGATTTTAATCTGTCGTACAGGTTTTTCTTTAGCCTCTTCTTTTTTTGCTAAATGGATTTGTAGAATTCCGTCTTGGTAAGAAGCATCGATTTTTTTGCTATCTACTAAACTAGAATTGAGATTAAATATCCGCTGGAATTGAGTGTAACAAAATTCTCTGCGAGTGTACTGATCCTTGTTTTCTTTATCTCTGTTTTCTTTAGCCTCTCCTTTAATACACAATGTGTTGTTTTTTAATTCGATATTAAAATCTTCTTTTTTCATACCCGGTGCAGCCAGATGGACTATAAAGTGTTCGTCGTTTTCTTGGATATTTACTGAGGGTAAAGTTGAATTAGAATTGGAGAAATTTCTATTTGTCCAATCGAAAAGATTATTCCAGTCGTCTTCAAAAAACCTTGAGACAGTTGGAAGTAAATTTGATTTTACTGGTAACATGACTTAAAATCTTAAAAGTGAATGAATAAATATCAATCAACATAAATCAACAAATATACCATGCCGTAAAAACTGACATTTTTTAAATAGTGTGTGTCAAATTTTCATTATCGAGGGTCATTATTTCAGTTTATAATATGGAAAACCAAATTTGGTAAGGTCTATTTTAGATAATGATATTACTACGATCATCATAATCTATATTGGCAATTTGATTGAGATTATAAATTGAGTATTACAGATAATTAGATTAACAAATTCGTTTTAAATGCAACATTGTTGCAAATAAAACATATCTTTGTTTTGCATTGAACATTTTTAAAACTTTAAAAAATTAAAATCATGTTTAAAAATTATAGAACTGTTTTACTTGTAGTTTTAGGAGCTGTTTTTTTTACGTCTTGTGATAAGGACGATCCAGAAATTCCAAATGGTGAAGAACTTATAACTACGGTAACTTATACGATGACACCATCTGGAGGTGGAACAGATGTAGTGATGAGCTTTAGAGATTTAGATGGTGATGGAGGAGATGAGCCTGTCATAGTCGGAGGGACACTTGCAGCTAATACAACCTATAATGGTACGCTAGAATTATTAAATGAAGCTAACGACCCGACTATAGATATTGCAGAAGAGGTGAGTGAGGAAGATATAGATCATCAGTTCTTTTTCCAAACAGATATTACCGATTTAACCGTAAGTTATTCTGATCAGGATAGCCAGGGAAATCCATTAGGAATTTCTAGCACTGTTGTGACTGGAGGAACCGGTTCTGGTCAGATTACTATTATTCTTAGACACGAACCTAATAAATCAGCAGCGGGGGTTTCTGATGGTATGATCGATAATGCTGGAGGCGAGACCGATATAGAAATAAGTTTTCCAGTAGATGTTAATTAGGTTTTATAAATTTATTTTAGGGTTTGTTTTTATTGGTGTAACGGTTTCTAGTATTGCTCAAGATTGCAATATGAGCATCTTAGGTACCGTGATTGATGAGTCCTCTAATTTGCCTTTGACTTACGTCAATGTTTTTATCCAGGAAACTGGAACGGGAGTAGTGACGGACGACAAGGGCAATTTTGCCTTTGCCAATGTTTGTAAAGGAGAGTATCATATTATTTTTTCTCACATAGGGTGTGAGACTCAGCGATATCATTTTGATATTGAGCAGGATACTTTTTTAAATATTGTACTATCTCATTCGGAGACATCCTTAAATACAGTGGTTATTCAAGGCGTAAAAAATGAACTGTCTAATCAATCTAATATCTCACTCGATCGTAAAGATATCGAGGATAATAATAATCAGAGTATCTCGAGTCTTTTACAAAATGAGACTGGAGTACATCTGATAAAGAATGGAAATGGTATTTCTAAACCTGTTGTGCATGGGCTTTTTGGGAACAGGCTGACTATCCTCAATAACGGAATTATCCAGAGTGGTCAGCAGTGGGGAAATGATCATAGTCCAGAGATAGATCCTTTTGCAGCCGATAAAATTACGATCATAAAAGGAGCTAGTGCTCTAGCTTACGGTGGCGGAAATCTAGGTAGTGTTATTTTAGTTCAGCCTAAAAAAATAAGTAAAGAGCCTCATCTGCATGGTCAGATAAATTACTCATTTGAGACTAATGGGAGAGGTAATAATCTTAATACTCGTTTAGAAAAATATACACCACAACTTGCTTTTAGATTAAATGGTACGCTTAGAAAATATGGAGACAGTAAGACTCCTAATTACTATTTAAGAAATACAGGATTGGCGGAGGCTAATCTTTCTCTCCAATTAGAGAAAAGCTGGAATGCCAAAACTTTTGTCGATTTTTATAGTAGTACATTTAATACTCAGTTAGGCGTTTTAAGAGGATCTCATATTGGTAATCTTCCTGATTTAGAAGATGCGATCGGCAGGGAAATTCCTTTTTTTACTGAGCCCGATTATAATGACTCTATCGATGCTCCGAGGCAAGAAGTATCACATCATCTCACTAAACTAAGGCTTAAGCATTTTATAAAGGATAATCAGAGTGTGGAGTTAGTTCTGGCAGGTCAGTTAAATGATCGGAAGGAATATGATGTTAGACGTGGTGATCGATCTGATACGCCTTCCTTAAGTTTACGACAGTACACATTTAATAGTGATCTTAAATATGCTCATGATTTTGCATCAGACTGGAGTTTAATTATCGGTAACCAAAACATCATTACCGATAATACAAATAATCCAGATACAGATATCTTACCGCTTATTCCAGATTACAGATCTATCCGCACTGGAGTATTTTCGACACTGTCTATGTCTTTTAGCTCAGCTCAGCTCAGCTTGGGTTGGCGATATGATTATGAGTATCAGAGTGTGGCAGCTATTACAAGATCACAGCCTCCAGAAATCATCAGGTATCAAAATGATTTTAATAATTTTAGTATGCTGTCATCTATTAAGATAGATATTTCTGAACATCAGTCTCTTAGTATGAGTAACGGAATTTCTATGCGTAACCCTGCTATAAACGAGCTATATAGTAATGGTCTGCATCAGGGTGTCAGTGGAATAGAGGAGGGCAATGTAGATTTGCAAACGGAGAAGGCTTTAAAACAAACAGTAGAGTATAAATGGCTACCGAGCCCAACTTTTTCTTTTAATGCCCTTGGTTATATTCAACGATTTAAGGATTATATTTATTTGCAGCCTGAGGAAGAAGTGCGATTAACGATAAGAGGAGCATTTCCTGTTTTTAGTTATCGCCAGACTGATGCTCGCATTTATGGACTCGATTTATCTTCGCAGTTTACGCTAAAAAATTCGATTATAGGTCTTGTAAAATATAGTTATCTGAGAGGTTATGATGTAGGTAACGATACGCCGCTGATTTATATGCCACCTCCCAGTTTATTTGGTAGCGTAACTTTTAGGGCAGATCGATCGATAGGACTTACGTCCAATGTAAAACTCGAAGAAGTAGAAGTAGAAATTAATAATCGCTATGTATTGCAGCAAAATCATATTCTCCCCCAACAAGATTTTCTTGCTCCACCAGGTGCATATAATTTGGTCGGTTTAAAACTTTCAACAAATGTTTTTTTACCGGAGTATAAATTTAGATTTTTTATCAAAGCAGATAATCTCTTAAATATCTCTTATAGAGATTACTTAAATCGCCAACGATATTTTGCTGATGACGTAGGGCTTTCCCTTACAGCTGGTGTAAATCTTAAATTTTAAAATAAGTAATAGGAATTAAGTAATAAGCAGGAAGTCTTGAATTAGATTTCATTAAAAGTGGTTATCTAATGGAATTGAAAGAATGGATGCTTTAGGTTTTCTTTCCAGGTGCAAAGCCTTCATACCAAAGATAAGCCCCACCATCATTTAAAAATCCATCTGTCTTGTAATATTGTAGTCCGATCTTTTCTAAAACATTGGCGGAAGCCTTATTTTCTGGCATTGCGATACCGATGATTCTTTTTAGTTTAAGTTTATTAAATCCATAATCTAAAATAGCTTTACTGATTTCCGTAGCTAATCCTTTGCCCCAGTACTTAGGTAAAAACCGGTAACCTATATCGGTCATGCCTATCTCTGATTCGTATTTAAGACCAGCAAAGCCGATTACTTTATTTTCAGGTTTATAAACAGCAGCATAACGGCCATATCCATATGTTTGGTAATCAGAAAACCAAGTTCCAACAATGATTTCTTTAGCCTCCTCTAGTGATTGTATTGCTTTCTCTCCTGTGTAACGCACTACATCTTCATTAGAATTAAATTCTAAAACCGCTGGTGCGTCGGTTAGGGTAAATTTACGTAGAGCAATTCTTTCGGTTTCTATTATAAAAGCCACGACAAAATAAATTGGTTGTATTAAAATTATAAAAAGCTAGTTAAACGGTGATAGCTACAAGATTTGATTAATTAATATTCGATGATTTTCTCTGCCTAATATGGCTCTATGTTGCTCAGAATGGGTGAGTGATTAAATGCTTGGTATACTCCTAAGTTATGCAAGGATTGACCTTTTTGATTTTAGTGGATAAATTTTTAAAATCCGTTAAAAACAAAATAGTGTTTGAGCAGAACTAAGAATTGTGAGAATAAGATATGCCAATGGGATAGTATAATTAATAATGGGAAAATCAGCTGTTATTGCGAGTTTATTTTGTTTAGGATTTTATGAATTTAGGAGTGTTAAGAAATCAAAACAGTCTTGAATTTTTGTTTCTTTTGCTTCAAGGCAAAAGAAAAAGAGGCATTTGAATATGAACTTAAATGACAATCAGAATGGAATATATATTTTTTACCCACTCAAATCGACATAGTGCCAAAAAATTATTGGAAAAAGGTAGAATGGAATGTAGAAGAAATTTGTTCTTGGTTTGATCTAATTATTATTAAATATTGATTAATAATTTCTAACTATCTAATAGTCTGGTAATCTATAAAGTAAACGATTCTAAGGGAGATACTGTTAGACTGAGGATGGGCTCCTAGTCCAGATAAATTTCTAAAGTAATCTCTCTGAAATTCCTGATCTGACCCAAAAATCTGTTGCTTCCACACGAGGATGATATCACTACCTGGAGCAAACCGTTTAGTAAACTGCATATCGATGTTAAAGATATTTACGTTCTGATCAAAAACAGGAACACCATCATCTCCAATTCCATCAAATGCAATCGGATCATACCATCCTTTATCATTTAGCTGTCCCAGTGTAGGCCAGTTTACCTCATCAGTATAATGTCGTAATCTAAAAGTCAGTGCCGTGTTATTATCAAAAACATAATTGGCGGTAAGCAAACTTTCTACATTATATCTTTCTCGTAATCCATATAATATGCCGTCATCGGATAGACCTGCTATAGGTCCATCGTAACCATTACGATTTACGTATGAAAACTGATTCTTATTTAACTCTATTCTCGCCTGATATCTTAATATAAGTTTATCATTTACCCTCCATCTAGGAGCTATTCGATAAAATCGATATCTCTCAATATACTGGTATGAGTTACCGTTAACATACTCTAGATCCAGGGCCAATGTCTTACGATAGTCAGTAGAAACAAAAAATCCAAAAAACTGGAAAGCTTTAACCAGAGAATACGTCTCAAAATCTCCAGTCCTAGGCTCAAAATAATTATGTCTATCTAAAGGTCTTCCTCCCGTAAATAATCCAAAAGCATTAAATCCCTTCGTAAAGAAAAAACTTCTAAAGTTCCACTCTAGACCATCATATACGTCAGGATTATAGAGTCTCGCATAGTTTACGGATAATCCCGCATCCCATCTATTAAAATATTTTTCAGGCTCATACTCATTATAATTTATGTATGCTCCATAGCTTTTCTCGTTTGGACTAAATAGTAATCCGAGATCATTAGGGTTATAGGTATCCGACTCTATTTTATGCTCCACCCCATAAGTCCATTTTCCACTGAGTTTTTCTGCCTCCAGGTTATACGCAAACCCTCTATCGGTTTCTTCCGTTCTAAATTGCTGACTCACCGCTCCAAAACCTCTAACTCCCCATTTTTGGTCTTTAGTTTTTAGATTTACTAATCCTCCTGTAGTATTTGCATCATAAGCATCCCCTTTACGATATACATTGGTGTTGATCAATGTGACAAAAGAATTATTAGGCAGATTTTGATCAATTACAGTTACGTTATAATTAGTAAGTGGATTAGTTTGATAAGTTCTTCTTTCGCCTTGAGCGTTTTCTATGATAGCATCTTGTGACGCTTCTACTGCATTAAAAAATCCCACACCTGTACCGCGAGAAGTTCGACCTGATATTTTAAAGGCGTTATACAGTTGTGTCGTATTTTCATTTTCGATGACAGTCTCATCATCCTCTAAATCATTAAAAGCTCCGAAATAATCAAAAGGTGTATCTCCTACTCGTCTACTATAAAAAAGATTCCCTTTGTTAAACAATTCGATTCCCTCTGTAAAAAAAGGTCTCCTTTCTTCAAATGCTTGTTCAAAAGGACTAAGATTTAATACTTGATTATCTGACTGCGTTTGTCCAAAATCAGGAATCAAAGTCATATCTAATGTAAAAGCATCATTTATCCCATATTTTAAATCCATACCGATCCCGTATGCTGTTCCGTAGGAATGTACTTGATCAATAGATGGATCTTTAAAATGATTTACATACCCGATCACAAAAGGATTTAAACTTAATCGAATAGGAGATTTAATATTTTTTAAACCATCCATTCTACCAAAATGAATGACATTACCATCTATCTCAGGATCTACCCTATTCCAAAAACTCTGCTCCCTATGTCGACGGATATTACGGATAAATTGTAGTCCCCACTCTTGTACTTCCACATCTGCAAATCTCAGTGCAGCATATGGTATCCGCATCTCCACTTGCCATCCCTTATCAGTATGTAAAATTTTGCTTTCCCATACGGCATCCCACGTACTATCATCATCTCCATCAGAAAATTTAGAATCTAGTTGTACCCCGGCCGCTGTCACAAAAAAGCCTAAACCGTTCTGACCATCAGTATATGTATCAAAACATATCGCAAACCAATCAGCATTACCTGTATCATCTCTTACACTGAGATCTGTCATTATTGAGTCTGGGCTCGTATCTTGTAAATCTGCAAATACATAAATCGCCTCATCATCATAAATCAGTTTGACTTCGCTTTTTTGAGCAGGAGGAAGATCTGGATCTGGTCTAAACTGTGTAAAATCGGTGGCTATATTTGCAACGGTCCAGGACTTCTCGTTATTCTTTCCATCTATCACGATATCCTCAGCTGTACGTATAATATTATACCTTGTTTTCTTTAAGGTTTGGCTTAAAGCCAATGAAGAATAACTTACAAGAAAAAGAGATATAAAGATTATTTTTTTCACCACTGTAAAATTAATATCATTTAACTGTGAGTTTATATTTTTTAGACAAACATTGGATAAAATTATTTAGAAGTATCTAAATAAAAATTATATGCTAATCTAAAAAATATACACTAAATGAATCATAATAAACAGTAACCTCTATTTTTATCAGTAATTTTAAAGGTACAATTAGAATAATTATGAGTATCGTAGAAATGAAAGTTCCGACTATTGGAGAATCTATTACAGAAGTGACCCTATCCCAATGGTTAAAAGCCGATGGTGATTATGTTAATATAGACGAACCTATTTGCGAATTTGAATCGGATAAAGCCACGTTAGAATTTCCTGCAGAAGCCTCAGGAAAAATAATACATGTTGCCGCCGAGGATGATGATTTAGAAATCGGAGCTCTCGTTGCTAAAATCGATACCAGTGCAGCACCTCCTGCAGATGCACCTAAAAAAGAAGAATCTGCTCCAGCTGTAGAACCAACAAAAGAATCACCAGCTGCTAAACCAGCTACAGCCACGCATGCCACAGGACACCCATCTCCTGCAGCTGCAAAAATATTAAGAGAAGCAGACATAAATCCTGCCTCTGTCAGTGGATCTGGAAAAGACGGACGGATCACAAAAGCAGATGCGGCCTCAGCAGCTTCTGCTCCTAAAAAAGAAAGTAGCCCTGCAGCTACAGCTACCATTAGCAACTCCGGAAATTTTAGTAGAGAAACGAGTAGAAAGAAAATGAGTCGTATGAGGCGGACTATCGCCTCTCGTCTAGTAGAAGCAAAAAATGCGACGGCTATGCTGACTACTTTTAACGAAGTTGATCTTACAGAGATCATGGCTCTTCGTAAAAAATATCAAGAAAAATTTGTAGCTAAGTATGGAATCAAGTTAGGCTTTATGTCGCTATTCTCTAAAGCTGTTTCTAATGCTTTGCTAGAGTTCCCAGATGTAAATGCCATCATAGATGAGGACACTAATGAATTTATCTACCACGATTTTACAGATATCTCTATTGCGATTTCTACTCCTACCGGTCTAGTAGTTCCTCCAGTTCATAATGTAGAATCACTAGGACTGCATGAAATAGAAATGAAAATAAAAGATCTAGCTGGAAAAGCTCGATCTGGAGACCTGACTCTAGACGAGATGAAAGGTGGAACCTTTACCATTACTAATGGAGGAATATTCGGATCTATGATGAGTACACCGATCATAAATAGACCACAGTCCGCAATCTTAGGAATGCATACGATCCAGCAAAGGCCAGTCGCTATAAATGGCGAAGTAAAAATCAGACCTATGATGTATCTGGCGATGTCATATGATCATAGAGTGATCGATGGTAGCACATCAGTTACATTCCTCGTAAGAGTAAAAGAACAGCTAGAAGATCCGATTAGATTGTTTATGGGGTTTTAGAGAATTCGTAATTTATTTTAATTATTCTTTTTAGGCATTCTCGTAATTTATGATGCTTTTCCTAAAAGCTAATTTCTGAATGGCTAGAATAAGCCTTGTCTTATCCTATAGCATATTTTAATATTTCCTACGATAGCAAGACAAGGAGGAGCTCCTTCATTTTCCAACATCTCAAATATTCTACTTTCTGAATTTAAATCAGGATAAAAAATAGTATCCCTTACTTCCACTCTTATACTACCCACTTTTTTTATCACTTGATTACTCCTGCATACGATTTAGAACCGATATTAAGTTTATAAAAGAAAACCCTTTTATATGAAGTCTCTTTTTTCTTGTTTCTTACTGCTCACTACGATTAGTATTTCTAGCCAATCCCTAAACATTCCACTTATAAAAACAACGGGTACTGCACAAGTTTATATTCCTGTCGATGAAGTACACTTTAATCTCCAAATATCTAAAACAGCTCTTACCATTGCAGAAGCTAGAAAAAAAAATATTGCTATTGCTGATGAGGTCGTAAACCTTTTAAGGAAAAAAGGAATACCTGCAAAATATATCCAATCATCTTCCATGAATATTAGTCGCAACTATAAAAAACATTCAAAGAAAAAAGAGTGGGATGGATTTATTTCTAACCAAACCATTTATGTTTGTTTAACAGATCCATCTAAATACGATGATATCCTAGATGGATTATTAATCATGGATATAGCAAGTGTAAGAGGTCCTGAGTATAAAAGTACTCGTGCTAAAGAAGCCATAAAAAAAGCGAGAAAAGACGCGATAGTAATCGCAAAGGAAAAAGCCACAGAACTGTGTTCATCACTGGGTCAGACTTTAGGAAAAGCAAAACTGATATCAGAAAATTTTGCAAGAAGTGCTAATACGGATACGTATTCTAGTGGAACCTCCCTCGTTGCAGATATAGATTCAGGAGGTCTATCTTTCCAACCTGGACAACTGGTTGTCAAAGCAAGTGTAACTGTTTCTTTTGAACTATTGGAATAACTTGCAAGTCGGAATAATGTATAAAGTGTATGTCATTTCCTTAATTACTATTTTCGATCTACTTTTACGTGATGACATTAGGAGACTGTTTTACATACATAGGAAATAATCCATCATGGGTTCTATTCTATTTTATAGCGATTCCATTCTTGGCATTTTTGGCTTGGATATTTGGGAAAGAAGAAGGGACTAATCCGCCTTGGAATTTTCTTTATGCTGGATTAGTTTATCTAGTAGCGATACCTGGTATTTTTGCGATCACTTTAAATATCTATTTATTTCTGTTTGAGCGACAGCCTATATTAGAGACTAATCTCTATTCTCAGGTGTTACCTATCGGATCCATGGTTTTGACTTTTTATATGATTAGAAAAAACGTATGTTTTGAAGATATTCCCGGATTTGGAAAACTATCAGGATTGATTATGATCCTCACCGCACTGATAGCATTTATGTGGTTTCTGGAAAAAACGTTTATAGTCGCTTTTACAAGTTTTCCGATACATTATTTATTCATAGGTTTTGTGTTTTTACTAGTAGTTGTAAGATTTGGATGGTCTCGTATTTTTGGATAGAATTTATTGCAATGAGCAATATTTACAAGTTTTGAGATCTCAATAAAATTTTATTTATCTGACCATTAGAAAAAATCATCCAGCGTCTAACCTCCCTATTATCTAGACTCAGGATTATTAATCCATTCTATAATTCTATTCATTTTAAAAAATTTATTCCCTAATAAACTTAGGCAAACTCGCTAATCCATAAAATCAACTAGCTACCACGAATTTACCAGAATACTGTTTTCCACCGTTAACGATTCTATAAATAAGTGGAGCTGTGCTGGTTCCATGAAATCTCGTATTATAATGTGCTTGATGTTTACCTTTAAGTTGATATTCGCTTACAAGCGTCGTTACCTTCTGACCCATTACTGAGAATATGGATATTTCTACTGGTCCTGGTCGGTCTAATGTATATTCTATAATAATGCCTCCCATACCATCTGATTTTGCAAGATGTTTTATTCCATGCTCTAGGGGTGTAACCTCTTGGGTACTAACTGACATACAATCAAAACCAATTCCAGAAATACGCTCATAACTATCTCCCAAAATCATGTCTACTCCTACAGGATCGAGGCATAACCATGATTCTAAAATCGTCGCGTAAATAGATCTAAAATCAATGTCATGTTTCAAATTTCCGTTGTTATCGATATCATCCAAATCTGGATCTTTACCGAGTATTGCATTACCCTGAAGTGCCGGACCAAACATCATAACAGGAGCAGCAGTACCATGATCAGTACCTCCCGAGTTTTCGTTTATCCTTCTTCCAAATTCGGAGAAAGTCATAGATAAAACCTCCTGTGCCTTATTACCCTCCGTTAGATCTGCATAAAACTCCGTGACGGCATTAGATAAGGTATTCATTAAATTAGGGTGACTGTTATTTTGGTTTTCGTGAGTATCAAAACCATCTAGTGTAACCATATATAAACGAGTTCCTAAATTTCCTTTAATTAGTCTTGCCACAATGGATAACTGTCGACTAAGTTCGTTGTTAGAATAACTGACTTCGTTAGTCCCATTTCCATAAGCCGTACTTATCTGTGGTGCGTAGCTAAAAGTAACATTCATAATACCACGCAAAAATCCTATTTGATCTCCATAATAACAGTCGTCAGGTAGGTTTACCGTGTCATATACAAAACCAGATTCTGCAATATCTAAAAGTCTATCTGGCGAATTAAAATTTACAGCCAGGTCTATCTGGTCTGGATTATGGAATGCCACTGCAGACCCGCTACTAATTTTAATCGCACCTGGAACCGATGGCAGTTCTTCTAGATAATTAGGATTTTGATCTAGTATATATCTACCTAACCAGCCAGACTGATCTTCTGCATTGAGATAATTCTGATCACCCGAATTCCAAATATCAGTGGAATTAAAATGTGAGAGATTATGATCTTCATAACCAACAGAATTAATAACCTTCATGGCTCCGTTATCCCAAAGCGATTTTATCCCTGTCATCGTTTTAGGAATCCCAAATTTATTATCATTATCTAAGGATAGTATATCTGATTGCGGGATTTTTATGGTGGGTCTTTCCTCGCTGTATTTAGAATAATCAAATAATGGTATGATCGTATTAAGACCATCATTACCACCTTTTAATCTGATGAGTACTAGTATCCTATCGTCTATACCTGCATTTGCAATCATAGGTAATAGGGAACTACTTGCTAAGGCACTTACAGAAAATCCTCCCATCATCATCCCTGCCCCGGAAGCTAATCCTAAGGTTTGTAAAAATCCACGACGACTCCAATTGTTATGATCTTCTTGGTGTCTTTCTTTATTTTTTAGAGATACTTCTCTTTGGTTATGGTCATTGCACATAATGATTGTTTTATGCCGATTAGTTATGAGGGTTTAAAAAAGGAAATTATCTCAACTGAAACTCTGGAAGTGTTGCTAGATGAGTGATCAGTAAAAAAATCTGCACTGGAGCATATTCCCACTGCATATTCCATTGTCCAGAATCAAAATAATTTTGAGGCACCTCTGCTTTAAATACCGTGAGAGCTTCCTCATATTCCAAATCAAACTGTAGTCCATTAGGTAACAAGTAATCGATGATTTTACGGACTACATTTTCAGGATCATCTTCTAAAGCATCTGTAAGTTTAATACCTAGATCTCGCAACGGCTCAAAAGTATTTCCTTGGATCCCAAAATAATAAGCCATGATATCTGATATTGCCTGCCATCTAAAAGGAAGTGTACTAGAGTTTATCCAGTCTCGATTACCAGGCCATCCAGAGACATCCGTAGGATTAAATATCCGTTGGTCATATTCATCACCAGAGAAGCCAATAGCAAAAATAATTTCCTCCTCATTTTCGTAACCAATATCTCCTAAAAAGGTCATAAAATGCTCTATATGTCCAGGTATTATCGTACTGATATGAGCCTCATCAAAAAAATGACTGCTTGTAAATAATTGTCTAAAAACTGGTTCCAACTCAAAATCGTTATCGATCATAACCTGAGCTAGTGCCTCTACAATCTCCGGCTTCTCGATCGGATTTACAAAATCTCTATAAAGTTTAGAACATATATGCCTAGCAATCTGCGGTCCTCTTTGTGTAAATAAAATATCGATTACATCGTCATAGCCCCAGTTACCGGTCTGACCAAAAATAGTCTTAGTACCAGTGTCATGAAGTGCTGCTATAAAAGGAATATCGCTACATAAATTATTTCCGTCGAATCCATTCCATCCTGTAAGTGCACGTGCAGTATCAACTATATCATCCTGAGTATATCCATTATCCACTCCTAAAGTAAATAGTTCGTAAAGCTCTCTTGCTAGATTTTCGTTAGGATCAAACTGAGTATTCTGCACCCCATTTAAAAATAACAACATGGCTGGCGTCTTACACATCTCCCTTGTAAACTCTCTAAAATTCCCTAGAGCATACTGTTGCAAAATCTTATGATACTGATACATCCATGAAGGACATATATACGTTTCCAAACGAGTCACAAAATGATTATGCCAATACCAAGACATCCGATCTCTAAGGCCATTAGACTTTAAGTCTATCATCCACTGTCGCCCCCACTGTAAAATCTGATCTATGATTTGCTGACTCCTTATATCCTCATCTGGGTCATAATCTTCAAAAGACCAGTAAGCCCATTCTGGTTCTGTAGTAAGAGGCAAGTCTATAGCATCTGAAATAATACTATTTGCTATGTCCACAGGATTACTAGCGAGTGCATTATTTACCATATCGATATCTCCACCGAGCGTCAATCGTCTATAAAGATGCAGTGCTTTTTTTTGGTTCCAGGGATTTTGAGCATTAGGGATATATGCTTCTAAAATATCGTTTGCACAATTTAGGGTAGGCATAATTATGGAAGTTAGTTCTGATACTTAAACACTAAAAACGACTTAATATTCTACAAAATAGCGTTTTGCCCGAATTTAAATACCTGTTTTCAATTTCTTTCAAAATAGAAAGTACTGTATAAACGGCGAGTGCTTATCAAAAGTAACAAGGTCTAAATAATTTATTTCAAAAAAAAAGCCTGTAGACATTTCCACAGGCTTTTCTAGATAGTTGTATTGATTAAATTTTCTATTTCAGTTTTGAGAATGAAGTAGGAATTACTTTATCATTATTCATAAGAAAATTGAGTTGGTAATTACCGATAGAAAAATCGTTTATGTCTAATACTACTGATTTTGATAGAATTGGAATTTGAAATTCTAAGATTCCATTTTGATCTAAAACTTGCACGTTTGTCATATTCTCTAAAGATTCAAAAACCAATTTCTTTTTATTTTCATCAAAATTTACATGCAAAAATGTGTTGCTTGGGGTTTTGATAGTTAGTGATTCATAGGTGTATATTTCTTCTAAGTCCATTAAAACTGGGCTAGGTGCATTACTGGCATTTGCCATATTAGCAGAAAGAAAAAATAGCGTAACGATAATAGTCGGTAGGGATACTTTCATTGTTCTTTTTGATTACTTGTCTATATATGACAAGCTTCTACGTCGCTTCCCTAGGTAGGTCACATTTAATTAGATAAAAAATCAAGTTTTATATATTTTTTGCGAAATAGACGACATAAAACACCTGTTTTCGATTGCTTGAAACATGGTTTTTACATCAATGCATTAAAAACGGAAGGTAAGTTTATAAATGGTATAAGGCTATTAGAAGTATTAAGACCTTTTACTCAAATGTAAAAAATAAGAGTTCTTTTTTAATGAATTGAGATTTCATTGCCCATTAAAAATTCTAGGTAAAGCGTTATATATCTTCCTATCACCTTAAATTAAAACCGATACGTTAATAGGGATAATACTTAGGACTTAAGAATGTTTATTTTTTTTTGTCGACTAATTGTGCATCGACTAGCTTGTACATCAGATTATTAATATCATCAGAATTAAGTTTTAGCTTTCCTCTTAGCCAGATCGACTCGGAGGTAAACTTTACAGCATCTAGAGACTCAACCTCCATAACCGTCTCTGGACCTGCACCACCACAGAAAAAGCACATGTTGTATGGGAATGCAGAAAAGATAAATTCCTTATGACTTTTATATCCCTCTACTGGAATAATATATCCTTTAAGCTCTATCTCTTGACCAGATAGTGCTTTTACCTCGTCGGAAAAAACGGGTACATCGACTTTAAAGCCCATGATCTCATTATACTCTTTCTTGTAGGTAATTTTAGTGAGTGTTTTCCAAATACTTTTTTTCTTAGTTTCTACTTTCTCCTCAGCTGGTTCTGTCTTAGCAGACTGAGCAGATATTCCATTGGCGAAAGCCAAAAAGAACATCAAAACAAAAAAAGAAGCAAATTTTCTTACAGACATAGTCACTGTGTATGAAGTGCAAAAGTAAGACGTTTATTTAGCATTTAAAGTTTTATTAATATCCGTATTAAATGCTTTTATCGCTGGCAAAACAGATGCTATAAATCCGATACTCAAAGATAGTAGCAACAAATACAACTCATTTTTTCCAAATTTCCAAGAGTCAAAAGAATATTGATATGCATCCGACATCGCAGAAGCCATAACGGAAGAGGCCAAATGACTCACTATAATACCGATCGCAAAACCCACTAATCCCAAGATCAAGCCCTCTATAATAATCAAAAAGAATAGCTGACCCGCACTTGCTCCAGATACTCTCATCAGAGCTAACTCGTACTTACGTTCCTTAAGAGATTTAAATAAAGAAATAAAAATACTCAAACCAGATATAAACGCAATCAGTAAAGCTAGATATCGTAAAGCTGCAGTACCGACACCGATATTTGCATTTAGATTATTAATTTGATAAGCTGGCGACGCTGCCATGAGATCTGTGTTCTCATTTATATTACGAGGCATACTCAGTGCTTGGAAATTTGTGCGACTCTTAAACTGTATAAGTATGGCTGTGATCTCCTCCTCAGGATGATTTAATAAATCCGCTATCGAGTTATCATGCTTATGATCGTGCTCTGCATGATCATCATGGTCATGTCCCGCATGGTTATCATGATCATGTCCTTTGTGATCTCCGTAGTCATGTCCCGCATGGTCATCATGATTATGACCTTCGTGATTTCCATGATCATGGTCATCGTGGTCTCCGTGATCATGACCTTCGTGATCATCCTCTACTGTATCAGTTTCTACATGAGAATGGACATTCCATATCGATGCCGTATTCGTCAAGATCAACTGGTCCAGCACTGTGCCATTAGATTCCAATATACCGACTACCGTAAAAGCTGTATGATCATGAGCTAGATCTTCGTCCTCTTCAAAACCATGTGAACTTACAAACTTATCACCTAGTTTTAGTCCCGTCTTTTTAGCCACTGTTGAGCCTATCGTCACATCTTGATCTCTTACCCACTTTTTACCTTCCTTAATTTTTCCATTATATAAATCTAAGATATCATACGTACTTCCGACGATCCGATATGACCTGTAGTTATCTCCCAGTGATAATGGTACCGCCCTTTTTATCAATGGGTGTTTAGGATTTAAAAATGGTTTTGCTTTCTCTATTTTTATATTTCCTGTAGGATTATCGACATGATACATATTACATAATATCATCTGGAGTGGGCTTCCTTTTGCCCCTATCACCATATCGATATCTGCCAGATTGTTTTCAAATTTATTTTTTACTTGTTGGTTAAATAATAGCAAAAAATTTATCAGCCCGATACCTAGTGCAAACAGTATAATGTTTAGTAGAAGTGTGAGTGGACTAGCGATTATATTTTTCCAAGCTAATTTTAAAAGACTCATGATAAAATGATTTGGTTATCGATGATGTCTTTTAATCTGTTATCATGCGTTACAATCAGTAAAGCTGCTCCAACTTTTTTGGCTTGATTATCCATAAGTTCAATTACTTTTTGACAGTTATCGTCATCTAGTGCAGAAGTAGGCTCGTCGGCCAATATTAATTTAGGGTTAGTCACAACAGCTCTTGCTATGGAGACTCTTTGTTTTTCTCCTTCACTTAAGTTATTTACTTTACTATTTGCTTTATTCCCAATACCTAATTCCTCTAACAACTGATCACATCGTTTTCGATCTATTTTTACTCCTGCTAATTTCTGAGTGAGCATTAGATTTTCTAAGACAGAGATCGAACTGATAAAGTGATTTTTCTGGAATATGATTCCAATATTTGCTCCTCTAAATGCATCAAGTTTAGAAATAGAGAAAGACGATACCTCATGATTATCTATATGAATTTTACCAGTTTTGGCTTTGGTAAGCCCTCCAAGTAAATTTAGGAGTGTAGATTTTCCTATTCCTGATTTTCCTAAAATCAACAATTTTTCTCCAGAATCACAAGTAAAATCTGGGAAGGAAAATTGAGGTCCTTGCGGATATTTATAAGTAAGATCAGAAGTCTTTATCATAATGTACAAATCTAATACCTTTTGCCATTATCAGCTAATGGAATATTATTATATCAAAATAAAGTATTTAGATGTATTAAATAGCATGATAAAAAGATCAGAAATATAAAAGGAGTTTCCATACCGCAGTATAGATAACTCCTATGGCTGTACGCCTAATGTTATTATAGAGACTTCTAAATATTCTTGAACATCATATTTTTAGCAAATTAATTTCAGAAATAGTTACAAGACAATAAACTTAGCTTGATACTATCATAAAGATATCTGCCTACATATTTTTACTTCTTCTCTTTTTTCAATGAAAAATTAAATGCTTTGATTTAATTCTGTTTAATATATAGTCCTTTTTTGAGCTCTCCTTGGCTGAGTAATACCAAAATTATAACCGATAAAAAAAGTATTGATAAAGGTTTCCTCTAATAAGAAGCCTCGGGTCACGTTAAGCATTTGGCATATGTTTCGCATTTATCTCATGTCAGTTCGTTTACATTAGGACGACTGTACTTGATATAGAGAAATTTTAAGAACATATTTTTAATCTTTCGAGACAGATTTTGAATAAACAGTAAGACTTACTAAAAGTGCACCTTAAACACAAACACGGATATAATAAATATAGTACCCATTTAATAACGGCTCTGGATCAATACATCGACCACACAAAAAAATTTAAAACGACGTTAGAACAAAATCATACTAAAGCTTCTTATCTATTAATGGAAGAAGGTAATCGGATAAAAGAAGTGCTCAATAAATAAGCTATGACAGAGGAGACTAAAACTAAAAAAGAGAAAACATGGTTAACTAGAGAAAAACGACCGATCGTTATCGCTGGACCTTGCAGTGCAGAAACAGAAGATCAAGTATTGGATACTGCTAAAAGATTATTTAAAACAAACAAAGTGGATATCCTTAGGGCAGGAATATGGAAACCTAGAACAAGACCAAATTCTTTTGAGGGTGTCGGTGTAAAAGGTCTTCCCTGGTTGCAAAAAGCTAAAGAGCTCACCGGTATGCCTGTGACCGTAGAAGTGGCCAAAGCATCTCACGTGGATATGTGTTTAGAATTTGGGATCGATATTTTATGGATCGGAGCTAGAACGACTGTTAACCCATTTGCTGTGCAAGAAATTGCAGATGCTCTTAAAGGAGTAAATATTCCAATACTCGTAAAAAATCCGATCAATCCAGATTTATCTCTATGGCTGGGAGGGATAGAAAGACTAGAAAAAGTAGGGATTAAAGAAATCGGTGGCATCCATAGAGGATTCTCTAACCTAGGTGAAAAATTTTATCGAAATCGTCCTCAGTGGCAAATACCATTAGAATTTAAAAGAATCAGACAAGATCTGCCCATGATCTGTGATCCTAGTCACATCTGCGGACGTAGAGATATTTTACAGGAAGTTGGTCAAAAAGCGATGGACTTAGATTTTGATGGACTGATGATCGAGTCTCATATCGATCCTGATAATGCATGGAGTGATGCGGCACAGCAGATCACACCAGAAGTACTAGGTGAAATGATCACAGAGATGGTATTAAGAGAAGATTATGAAGATATCCAACCCTTACAAAGTAAACTAGAGTATCTGAGACAAGAGATTAATCATGTAGATGATGAGCTGATCAATCTATTATCTAACAGAATGAATATCGCGAGACAAATAGGAGTTTATAAAAAAGATAATAATATGACTATCCTACAACAGAAAAGATGGAATGAAATTATAGAAAAGTCTAAAAAGCAGGCAGCAGAGTCTGGCTTGAGCCAAGACTTTATAATAAAATTTATCAATGCCATCCATGAAGAAAGCATAAATCAACAAGAGAATGTTTTCAAATCTAAACAGTAAGGAATGGCTTATTATATTTGCATGATCTAAAATGAAAATATGAAACTGGATTTAGGAAATTTAAAAAGTAAGGTAGAGCGTTATAAAGGTATTTTACAGAACACAATAGACTATAGATCTAAGTGGGAATCAGAGTCAAAACCTCTAATCGTTAAAACCTTAAAAAGCATCAATAAAAAAGTAGGACTAGGTGGAAAGATAGAGTTAAACGATAACATGGAAAACTTAGGTGTTGTTATCCTAAACTTAGGTAAAGAGAAAAGTGGAATTTTTGAAAATATTCCAGATAGTGATATAAAAAGAAGTCTCATAAAATCTAATGGTGCTCTAGTATTCCAACAGCTTTTTAATGGTAAAATAATGGTCATGATTTTACCTCCTCACATAGAAGGATATGGCGAACCAAGACCTCCTAAAAATTTAGAAATCGTTAGACCGGAAGAACTTAACGACGGTTATATTTTAAGATACGTAGATGAACTAGTAAATGAAGTTGCAAATTGGGAAGATTATGATGACGATCAGCCGACAATTAATAAAATCGGTTTTGGTAATCAACAGATGATCTTAGACGGAGCTGAAGAGGAAGAATAAGAAGTAGAGGTTGAAAAATAGAGGTTTTAGACTGTAAAGTATTATTACGTTCATTTATTAAAACATTGCACTTTGTTATCGCTGAGGCTATCCTCATGTCATAGCTAAGATTTAACAATACGATACTAGAGGTATAATATGGGTGTATATAAACTTAACTCTAAATTTAAACCTACAGGAGATCAGCCTCAGGCGATCGAACAATTAGTAAACGGTGTAAAAAATAATGAGTACGCTCAGGTGTTACTGGGAGTAACTGGGTCTGGTAAAACATTTACTATGGCTAATGTTATCGCCCAGCTAAATAAACCTGTCCTTATTCTCACTCATAATAAGACCCTCACCGCACAATTATACGCAGAGTTTACAGAGTTTTTTCCAGATAATGCTGTTGAGTATTTTGTATCCTACTACGATTACTATCAACCGGAAGCTTACATGTCCGTTAGTGATACTTACATTGAAAAAGACCTCTCTATAAATGACGAAGTAGATAAACTTAGACTAAGAGCATCTTCCTCACTTATGTCTGGAAGAAGAGATGTAATCATTGTGGCTTCCGTATCCTGTATTTATGGTATGGGTAATCCAGAAGATCTCAAAGCGGGAATCATCAGAGTAAAAAAAGGACAAGTCCTTTCTAGAAATACTTTCCTATATACACTTACAGAAAGTCTTTACTCTAGAAGCGAAATAGATTTTAGTAGAGGAACCTTTAGAGTAAGAGGAGATACTGTCGATATAAATTTGTCTTATACGGATTATGGTTATCGGGTGACTTTCTTTGGAGATGAGATCGAGAGTATCCAGAGGATCGAACTAGAAACTGGAAAGAAAATCGAGGCTATGGACTTTGCAGCGATTTTTCCAGCTAACCTGTATCTAGCTCCTAAGGATAAATTAAAAGAGATTATAAAAGTCATAGAAGACGAATTACACGAACACGAAAAATTCTTTATCTCAGAAGAAAGATACCTAGAAGCAAAACGGATAAAAGAGAGAGTAACCTTCGATATAGAAATGATGCGAGAGCTCGGTTACTGTAACGGTATAGAAAATTATTCCCGGTTTTTTGATGGACGGAGACCAGGGACCAGGCCCTTTTGCTTATTAGATTTTTTTCCAGATGATTACCTGATGATGATTGACGAAAGTCACGTAACCATTCCTCAAGTAAGAGGAATGTGGGGAGGTGATAGAGCACGTAAATTAAATCTGGTGAATTTTGGTTTTAGACTTCCCTCCGCATTAGATAACAGACCACTCGCTTTTAACGAATTTGAGAACATGATTAACCAAGTCGTATTTGTAAGTGCGACTCCGGGAGATTTTGAGCTGGAAAAAACAGAAGGTCTAGTGGTAGAACAGATCGTAAGACCTACAGGACTACTAGATCCACCGATAGAAGTAAGACCTAGTCTAAATCAGATCGACGATCTATTAGAGGAAATCCAAAAAAGAATCGATAGCGATGAACGAGTTTTAGTAACGACTTTGACTAAGAGAATGTCAGAGGAACTGACAAAATATCTCGCCAGACTAAATATAAAAGTACGATACATCCACTCGGAAGTGGATACCATGGATCGTGTAGAAATACTCCGAGATCTACGTCTAGGAACCTTTGATGTACTAGTAGGTGTAAACCTCCTAAGAGAAGGATTAGATTTACCAGAAGTATCACTCGTTGCAATACTGGATGCCGATAAAGAAGGGTTTTTACGTAACGCAAGGTCTCTGACTCAGACCGCTGGTCGTGCTGCTCGTAACTCTAATGGGATCGTAATATTCTATGCCGATAAGGTAACAAAAAGTATGCAGCATACCATCGACGAGACTAATAGAAGGAGGGCAATACAAATCGCTTATAACGAAGAGCACGGGATCACACCGCAAACTATATTTAAATCTAAGGAAGATATCATGAACCAGAAATCGATCTTAGATATCAGAGGTAAAAAATCAAATGCCTATATGGAAACAGAGGAACTAAATATAGCGGCGGATCCGATTATAAACTATATGAGTCGAGATCAATTAGAAAGATTAGTATCAGAAACAGAATCAAAAATGAAAGCTGCTGCTAAGGATCTAGACTTTATAACCGCAGCTCAGTATCGAGACGAACTACAAGCTCTTAAGAAGAAACTTAAAACAAAGTGATATTTGCTATTTGCAGGAAATGACAAGAAAATGTTTTTCATATTCCTTAGTACTAAAACCTGATTAGTGATTACAAAAGTTAAAACATATATCTTTACATTCCAAAGATTATTTTAAAGTTTAAAAAGTAAATGTCCACACAGCGTACCGTAGCATTCCAGACCTTAGGTTGTAAACTTAATTTTTCAGAAACCTCTTCTATAAAACGACAGTTTGAGGATCATGGTTATATAGCGGTACCCTATTCTGATCCTGCAGATATCTATATTTTAAATACTTGTAGTGTTACCGATTTTGCCGATCGTAAATGTCGTAAAGCGGTGCGGTCAGCTCTGAAAAACAACAATGATGCTCGTGTAGTGGTGATCGGTTGCTATGCACAATTAAAGCCAGAAGAAATAGCAGATATAGAAGGTGTCGATCTAGTGCTCGGAGCCACAGAAAAATTTAATATCCTTAATTATATCGATGACTTATCCTCGACTACTGATCGCGGAATGATCAAAGCGGGAGAACTTAGAGAGTTAAATACATTTAATAACGCCTATTCTATAGGTGATCGTACTAGGTCGTTCCTAAAAGTCCAAGACGGCTGCGATTATAAATGTACGTTTTGTACGATTCCTCAGGCAAGAGGAAAATCTCGATCTGATAGTATCCAGAACATTGTAAAATCTGCAAAGGTAATAGCTCAGGCAGGTGTAAAAGAGATCGTTTTAACTGGAGTTAATATTGGTGATTTTGGACTAATAGAAAAAGAAGATGTCAGAGAAAGGTCAGAAGGTACTTTTTTAGATCTGATCAAAGCACTAGACAAAGTGGATGGAATTTCTCGTTTTAGAATATCATCTATCGAGCCTAATCTATGTGATGATAAGATCATAGAATTTGTAGCTCAGTCCGATAAATTTGTGCCTCATTTCCATATGCCATTACAGTCAGGATCTGATAAAATTCTTAAAGATATGCGTCGTCGATATCGCTCGGATCTATATGTCGATCGTGTAAAAAAAATAAAAACACTGATGCCTCACTGTTGCATAGGGGTGGACGTTATCGTCGGTTTTCCAGGAGAGACAGAAGAAGAATTTATGACGACCTATAATTTTCTAAAAGATCTCGATATTTCTTATTTACATGTCTTTACTTACTCAGAGCGTAATAATACTTTAGCGGCTTCCGCCAATGGTGTAGTCTCCATGCAAGAACGTCGTCGCAGAAATCAGATGCTATCCATCCTCTCAGAAAAAAAGAAAAGACAGTTTTACGAGCAACACCTAGGAACAGAAAGAACAGTCCTTTTCGAAAAATCTAAGCGTCCAGGAAAAATGACCGGTTTTACAGATAACTACGTAAAAGTGGAAACAGATTTAAAAGAAGAACTGATCAATTTTGAATGTCGAGAAACACTTTCTAAAATAAACGAACAAGGCTTAGTGACTATTTAATTTAAAGCTTTCTTTTATAAGTCTATAGTGTTATCTAGAGCACATTAGAGACATACTCCTCCACTATCTTTATCAGTTTCTTCATTAGCTAAAACTTTCTTAGTATACCCCAAAAGAATCTAATACTTTTTCTTTACAGGAAAATACAATCATTACTATAAACCTAAATTCATTTTTATTGCCTAAACAATCTAGAAATTCCGCTGCTAGAATCTTTTATCATTAGCTTTTTTAAGTCACCGAACAAATAGATTTGGTAATAACATAGAACAGACACCTTTGAAATATTTTAATGTGTAATAGTCTTACCCACAATCAAATATCACATCATTTTGGATGTGGGTATAAAAATATTATATTTCAGTTTCAAAAACTAAATATGAAAAAATTAATCATACTATTATTAACTTTTGTTCCAATTTTTTTAACTGCTCAATTAGCTAATAACCAAGATGTTTATTTAGCTGTTGATGGGAAAAGATATTTTAATCAAGAACACCAAATTGAAATCTTATTTCAAGACCAATTAATATATGTGAATGGTAAAAAAGCTTATTTTAATCTTGATTATAAAAAGACTTCTGATTTTAGAGGTACTATTAAAGGTGAATCAGTAATTAACCCTGACGGTAGAATATTGATTACCTACGATGACTTAACTGGATGCGTAGTACAAGATGGGCTTACATTTCGACCTAAATAAATTCACATAAAAACTCCAATACCTCTATTTATAAACATGGAAGGGAAATTATGTGTACTAAAAAAGAAAGGTGATTACTTTGTAATTACACCTAAAAATAAAGAACATTGTAAGTTAGTTCATGATACTATAATAGAAGACCAAAAAAATAAAGAGCTTATAAAGTTTTACATTGAGAGTTATGATTTTGGTTTAAATTTAGCCATACAAAGACCAAAGAATCCTTCATCATTAATTGCATGATAGTAACTAGGGTTATTAGTCTCATATAGTTTATAATCATTAATGGTATCTACATACTTCTTTAGATCATCGTCATTGGGTGGATTAATGTATTTAATAGTGATAATATAATCACCTAAATCAAGTCCTTTGAAATCTACATCAATGTTTGGATTCTTCATAAACTTACTTTAAAAAGATTATAATTGTAAAAAGGGTTATCGAGTTCACATATCTGCGAAGAGAAATAAAAGATTTTTTGCTCAATCATACTATGACCCTGAAGCCATTTATAAAGTCGAGCGTCTTTTATCGAAAACGATAACCCTTTTCTAAGATACTAATTCTTTTAATTCAATCTCCAAGCCCTCACACAGTTCCAAAAGATAAATGTAACTCACGTTACGTCTACCTTTTTCAAACCTCTGGATGGATTGCTGTGTCTTATCTGTCCTCAATGCAACCTCGTTTTGGCTTAAACCTTTTGACTCTCTTATGAGTCTAAAGCGTTCTCCAAGCTCACGTAATTTCTGCTTTGAATCCATATTTCAAAAGAAATGGATTAATCATTTTTAACTCACATCCATTTGGATGTAATGTTTTTATTCTCGTTATTTGTAAAAACATCTATACTATGGGTAAGGCAAAAGTTTTTATTGTTGACAGAGAACATCAATCAGATTATAAAGTTTTCTTCGTTGACAGAGATAACCAAGAAAAAAATCAGGCGATTATTGAAGGGGGACAACTTGTGGACAGAGCAAACAATGCTAATGTGAAAGTATATATCGTAGATCGTCAAAACAAAGGAGACATTTTAATCACAAGAAAAAACTTCCCTAAATAATGACATTTGCAGGAATATTTTGGTCAATCGTTTTATGTGTAATTGCGTTCTTTTCAAGAAATTTTATTTGGAGAACTTTTAAATTCTCTGGTAAAATAGTTCTAGGGGTAGTTGTATTTTTTGCTTTTATTATGATAGCCACATACCTTTTGACTTGGATGACTTTTTTCACTTAAAGAATTATGGGAAGTGACCGTTTAAGGAACTAAATACATCCAATTGGTTGTTATAGTTATGTAACAATTAATAAATAGATGTGCAAATCTAAAACGACCCTAAAGGGTGTAATGGACTTTTTTAGTTCAGACTTAAACTGTATCGAATATTGGGTGAAGAATCGTTGGAACGGTGTTCCTATCTGTCCTCACTGTGGAATTCAATCTAATCACTATTTTTTAAAAACAAGATTGATATTCAAATGTAGAGATTGCAAAAAACAATTTTCTGTGACTACAAAATCTAAATTTCATAATTCTAAAGTGAGCATTTCAAATTGGATGACTGCAATGTATATGCTCTGTCATCACAAAAAAGGAATTAGTTCTTATCAACTCGCAGAAGATATTGGAGTTACACAAAAAACCGCTTGGTTTATGTTAAGCAAATTAAGAGAATCTATGAATGATTCCATGTGGAGTTTAGATAAACTTTCTGACCACGTGGAAGTTGATGAAACTTATGTTGGAGGTAAGTCAAAAAATAAACACGCCAATAAAAGATTGAAGGGAACACAAGGTCGTTCAACGCTTACAAAAGTTGCAGTAGTAGGGATGGTACAGAGAAAAGGTAAGATTATTGCCAAGTCAGTCGCAAACGTAAATTCTAATACCTTAATACCAATGATGACTTCTAATATAGCTTGTAACTCAACGGTGTACACTGACGAGTATAGAGGTTATGCGAAAGTCAAATATGCTTTTACACATTTTAAAGTTGACCACGCTAAAGGAAAGTATGTTATCAACAACGCTCATACGAATACGATAGAGAACTTTTGGAGTTTATTGAAGCGTTCAATTATTGGGATTTATCACAAGGTATCTCCAAAGCACATAGACAGGTACATTGCCGAAGCATCATTTAGATATAATAACCGAGATAAAAATGCCTTTGAAAAATTTGAGGAACTATTCAAAACGATTGAAGGAGAATTTTCATACAAGGAATTAATAAAGGCAGCATAGTACAAGTTCACCAAGACTTAATGGGTTGATTGCACATCGCCCATTAATTGTTACGATACCTACTAAAGGATTTAGATTCTTTGGTGGGTATTTTTTGTTTTGGGATTGTATTTATAAGTATGAAACACGATAAAAAAGAGATAATAAAAGAATTGGATTTAATGAGCAGAATTGGCACTGGATGGTCTACTTATAAGGTCGATAATTTAAAATTGATTGAATTAATTTATCAAATAATGGTTAATCGAAAATGTGATAAGAAAACAGCCTTGAAATTTTTTGCTAAGAATTTTGAAACAACGCCAAAACTACCTGAATAGTTATTTAGTGTACCACATAAGGGTTTCCAGTATTTCAATTAAATCTTCTTTATCAGAAATGTAATATTTTTTAATTAGTTGGAGATTACCTTCAATTTTATATCCAGCAGATTCTATATAGTTTTTATAATCTACTATTAGAATTCCCAAAACTCTCTGTTGTTTAATTGTTGGGACTTTATTTGATTTAAGTATTTTTATACTATCTCTTAAAATTGCTTCTTTATTTAACTTCATATCTTGAAGATATGAAAAAACATATTATAGATTTATACTAGGTGTCTGTTGTATGTTATTACCATAGATTTTAATCTAGTTAATTAATAAATAGAATTCTTTTCTAGGAACCAAACAACATGATTTGTTTTATACATTTAAAAAAGTAAGATGAACATTAAAGCAGCAATCGTAAATAAAAAGAAAGCAAAATTTGAATTTGAAGATTTAGAAATTGCTTCTCCAGCTTCACATGAAGTTTTAATAAAAGTCGTAGCTACTGGACTATGTCATACTGACTTATCTGTTAAGGATGGCTATCTTCCTACTAACTATCCAGTAGTGCTAGGTCATGAAGGTGCTGGTATAATAGAGAAAGTTGGAGACCATGTGACCAATTTAAAAAAAGGGGATCATGTCGTTTTATCATATGGCTCTTGCGGTCATTGTAGACCCTGCATGGAAGGTGATGCTGCATATTGCAATCAATTTAATCCACTCAATTTCCTCAACGAAAGACAAGGAAACAATCAAGATATATTTACTTCTTCTAAAAAATCTAAAGGTGTAAACGGTGCTTTTTTCCAACAATCCTCTTTTGCAACCTACGCTCTGGCTCACGAAAGGAATACAGTGAAAATATCTAAAAAAGTTGATCTCCGTATGATGGGGCCGCTGGGTTGTGGAATACAAACAGGAGCGGGAACGGTAATGAATACTCTTAATCCTAAACCTGGCTCTAGTATCGCAGTTTATGGAGTAGGTTCCGTAGGACTAGCAGCTATTATGGCTGCAAAAAATGCAGGGTGTGCATCTATCATTGCCGTGGATGTAAATCCCAAAAGATTAAAAATCGCAAAAGAACTAGGTGCCACACACATGATAAATTCAAGTAAATCAGATCCAGTTGAAAAAATAAGATCTATTTCTTTAGATAATGGTGTAGACTACACTGTAGAGGCATCAGGAATTAAGGAAGTCGCAACTCAGGCCTTCCAGTCATTAGCAAATAGAGGTACACTTGCTATTGTAGGAGCACCTCCTGGAAAAACTAAGTATGCATTTGATGCAAACGAGATGATCCTATCTGGTAGAAAAGTAATAGGTGTTGTAGAAGGTGATAGCGTTGTAAAAGTCTATATCCCTAAACTGATCGAACTATATCAGCAAGGAAGATTTCCTTTTGACAAACTAATAAAATACTACAAGTTTAAAGACATTAATAAGGCGGTAAAAGATATGGAAGATGGTAAAGTAATCAAACCAATCTTAGAAATGTAGTTCATCCATTAACTATTACAGTAACATTTTAAAAGAGATTTGCTATAAGCAATTTAATATTTTATTTAGTATTGAGATTAAAACTATTCTCTCAAGACATATAGAGTAATTCGACCCATACGCACTTTATATAATAGTAATATTTACATATCTTATGATCCTATTGCTGTTATCAGTTATACTATGAATTACTTTTCTTTTGTAACTCTTATTCTTTTTAAGCTAAACAGAATAGCTAAGTCTAGCTATGAATATATGGTTGATGATTATAGAGATTGTTGTACGTCTAGTATGTCTGTTATAAAAAGCCACCTATTACCATACGTTGCAAAAATATTATATGAAGACATTATCATTCATCCTACTTTTAATCTTCCTTAATACAGCTGACTCTTTTTCTCAAAAAGACTACGAGCTGATCGATCACACTAGCCGATCTAACACTTTTAATGCAATACAGTTTACAGACTCTGTCATATATTACTCTTTACAGGATAACGACTTTCTATTTGGGAACAGCACATTTAATAGTATAGATTCTGCCGGTAATAGAAATAGCACACTAGTTTGGGGTGGAACATCAAAATGCAAATTTGTTCCTCAAGGAGAGCATCATCTTAAAGCATTTTACTATCAACTGTTTGAAGGTGATTTAGGAATACCAGGCATCTATCTACTAGAGAAGAATGAAGATCAGATAAGTATCGATTTTCATTATTTAGACTTATTTGAAATACATGATTTAGAAATAAATCATGACGATGAGCTTATCATTTTGGCAGATCAAAAACTGAGTATCTACGACTCGCAAGATTTTTTACTTCTAGAAACGGATTTTGCCCATGATCAGAATACGTACTTTATCAGAATTAAAAATGACATATATCTCACAACTCAAAATACAATTTATCACCTTAATGGATATACCTTAAATCCGATTTATAACACTACTGAAAACATATATAAGGTATTATCCTCACAACAAGATAAACTCTATATCATCCATGATACCGAGATCAAATCTATAAATACCATAGATCTAACCGTTAGTAGCTTGCTGACATATGATATTCCACAAAAAACAGAAGTACAGTATAATGGCAATCAGGAATTTATTTTCACCAGTTCTACAGGTAATGACCAGCGTTTTACTATCGTAAGTAATATTGGAGGATCGGATATACTTTACGAAACACTTCCAGGAGAATCTTTTAAACACACAAGACGCATAGGTAATCAGCTCTACCTAAACGGCACTTTATCAAATAGCACAGTAAACCATACCTACTTTAAAAAGACTAGTTTAGATAATACAAATAATCCTGCGATATGCTTAGATGCAATAATTAGATTTGCAGAAATAGAACATGTAGCTAAAACCTTCCATAGCGAAGTCCCTACTCCTTTTGGGCCGGATACTATATTTAGATATGATTATACCTATCTGATAACGATAGAAAACAACAGCTCAGATTCCACAAATCGACTAGATATTTACTCATCTACTTTTGAGCAAGGTGGTTTCTTAAGCAATCAAAACTTACACTTTACAGTAGAAGACTTAGGGCCAGCCGAGATCAGAACGATCACTGGCGAACTAATATATTTCTCCTCTAGAGGTAAGATCCAACCTAATCTGTTATACCTATCAGGAGCGGATTATTTTTTAGATTGCGATCCCAGTAATAACACTTTTGACGTAAGTAACATTGTTTCTTCGACCATTGGCTTAAAGCCAATAAAATCACTAACTATATTTCCAAACCCGGCAACTAATTATATACAAATCAGTAATAAATCTTCCTTGCCCTACGCCATACATTCGCCGGAAGGCAAAACAGTTTTAAGCGGTATATTTAAAGAAAAAATAGATGTGTCAAAATTATCTCGCGGCATATACTTTATGCATATCGATGGAGAAATAAAACGATTTATAAAAATTTAAACTAATAAAATAGAACTTCCATAATCTAGCCTTTTAATGTCTCGAAAATGTACTATAAGTTCGCGTGATATTATTATGACGTAAGCTATTTCTAACTATACGGGTTTTAAAAAACAGTCTGTAAGTGAACTTTGAAGCTAGAGCATAACGTTATACTACAGATACAAAAATAAATCGCCATGGCATCAATAAAGGATATACTAGCGTCAAAAGTGTTTTTTAAGCTTTTAGAAAAAGCCAGCCTACTCGTTACTAAAAACAGGAAACTATCCAAGGTAGCGACGGCAGCTCTAGAAAAAGTGATGAAAACAGGAAGCGTAAAAGCCCTAGGAGTGGGTATCATTACGCAGATAAAACTGATGAGTATGATGACTTATTATTATGCTCGTGGAACCTATCGGGATATCTCTCGTAAAAGTATTGTGGTAGTTATTGCAGTGCTTCTTTATTTCTTAATGCCTTTTGATCTTGTTCCAGATTTTATTCCTGGTCTTGGATATCTAGATGATATTACGCTTATCGGCTGGTTATTCTCTACTCTAGGAAAAGAGTTAGTGTTATTTGAAGAATGGCATAAAAAATACGGGAATATAGAAACGATCGGTTTTAAAGACCTCAATAATTAAGAAAGATAATACCTAAAAATGGACTCCGATCCCAAGGTCCCAAAAATTCCAAGTGGAACCAGTCACATCTGATACAGAATCTAGAAAACCTATCTCATACTCAAAGTCGATTGTAATATCTAATATATCAGCACCTATTCCTATTATCGCTCCTGTAGTCACCGGATTAAACTGATCATAAGGTGCCGTGGGGTGATCTTCAGGCCAAGTCATTAAAATATTTGCGGTGCTATAACCCTTTATTCTTATGCAGGTACTTTTATCAAATTCGATCACTTTATACATCGCACCGATTCTTACTTTGGCCCACTTCATCGTCTCTTCTCTCTCGATTAAATTTCCCTTAACCATGGCGAGGAAATTTACGTCTTGGTATTTTGCTCCTCCGATTATAGAAAATTTTTCTTTGGGTCGGAGTCGAGTTTCTACAGCTATAAATATTCCGTTATGTGCTTTTCCCTCTGGTGTCATAACCATATCAGCATTTACTCCTGAGGAAATACCAGCAAAGAATTGAATACCTTTTTGGGTTAACCCAATGGTACCCAAGCTTAAGAAAAGAGTGATAAGTAAAATTCGCATTTTGGTATTTGTGACAAACTTAACATTATATATAATTTTATTGCATATGAAGTATGCTATATTTGCCGAACTAAAAAAAGGATATGGACATTGATAAAATCACTCAAACTGGAATTAATAAAGCTATCGATTATGCACCTAAAGTGGCCCTTGCTCTATTAACATTAATTGTTGGATTTTGGGTGATTAAATATTTAGTAAACTATGCTGCTAAGGCTTTGCAAAAATCTGGAACGGACCTCACCTTAGCTAACTTCCTGAGCTCTTTACTAAATATCCTTCTCAAGGTAATGTTGATTCTTTCTGTTGCGAGCATGTTTGGAGTTAACACCACTTCTTTTATCGCCATTTTCAGTGCATTAATGGTGGGTATCGGTATGGCTTTAAACGGCACCCTAGGTCATGCTGCTTCTGGTGTTATGCTAATGATATTTAGACCTTTTAAAGTTGATGACCTAGTACAAATAGGAGGTAATGCTACGATAGGTACAGTAGATAGTATTAACGCCTTCAATACTACATTAAAAACATTGGATAACAAACGCATTATTATAGGTAATAGTAATGTAACTGGAAATGATATTACTAATATCTCCGGACAAGGAGAAGTAGGAGTGGAGCTAACATTTGGTATCGGTTATGATGATAATATTGATAAAGCAAGAAAAATTATTCTTGAAGTAGGTGAGTCATGTCCTCATATTTTAAGTACTCCACCCCAAGGAGTTGTTGTCGCAAACTTAGGTGATAGTTCTGTCGATTTAGCCACAAGACCTTTTTGTAAATCTGAGCATTACTGGGATGTAATGTTCTATATGCAGGAAAATGTAAAGGAAGCTTTTGATGCTAATGGTGTAGGTATCCCTTATCCGACTATGGATTTAAATGTGAGCAAGGTCGGGTAGATAGTTATAAAGTTTAAAGCTAGAAGTTATCATAGGCTCACGGTATCAATCATTAACACTATGGTTATCTAATATCTCAAATCGAGCATCTAAAGTCTATGCTTTAAAATTCATTAGTATGTGATCTATCCAAATTCCCAACCAAATTTTAGAATCAATCTTTTTATAAGTAGTTTGTAATCTGTTTGTATTTCATTTCCTAAGGCATCGATAAAAAATTCTCTGCCTGAAGTTTTCTGAAAGTACTGACCTAACATGAGCTGGAATTTAGATTTACTTCTGGAAGAAAAGTGTAAGCCTACTCCATACATTGCATTTATCCCGCCTTCTTGTTCATTACGGATACCCTCAATATTTTCCTCGGAAGAGAATCCTTGACCTATTCGCCCCCAGGCAAAAAATCTTCTTTTACCATCTAGTATATTATATCGTCCATAAGCAAAGAATGTAGAAAACTGAGTATCAAAATTAAAACCCGCAGCACTAGTCTCATTAAACTCAAAACCTGTTCCACCACCCAGGGCAAAATTTTCTGATATTCTCTGAGCAAATAAAAATTCGATATGACTAGATACCTGATCTGTTAAAACATTTGTCCCCATAGAGAATGTCCAGAAAAAACCCTTTGTCTCAAAATATTTTCCATCTGTAAAGACTATCGCATTATTTTCATCATAAATATGCTTAGCTAATCTTCTATCGACATGTATGGTATCCCGTGTGCTTAATCGCATTTTGATCACATCATCATCCTCGTCAACTTTATTACCATAAAAGATAGAGCCGTCATATAGCTTTGCTAACATATAACCTTCTTCAGCTTGGGCAAGAGAAGAAGAATAACCAACAACTATAAATAAGAAAAAAAAACCTAGCGACTTATAGCTCATTAAAAAGCAATTGTACTTTTTAATTCTAGTTGATCTGCTGATCCATTAATAAACTGCATCAGGCCATCAGGACCAGCTATAAAAACAATATTACTATTAGTAGGATCAGCTATTATATCATAAGCCTCGATATCTGTAAAATGCATTTGTAAAATAGGATTATCATTTAGACTTACGTCAAAAACCTTAAGCCCATTTTGTCCTTCTCCAACATACAAACGGTCTCCTATAACCGTCATACCGTAAGGACTATTCATTGCAATCTCATCTACTTCCTTAGGATTAGATAAATTATTTATATCCAGCACTACAAGAGCGTTTATATTTCCGGGACATTCAGAAAAATCTGCAGTTCGTAAAGTAATATAAGCAACTTTATTATGTGGTAACACAGGATCACAAGAAGTCGCATGTTCAAAATCATACAGTCGAGTCGGCTGTATCTCACTATCGAGACTGTAAATAGTCATTGAAGATCTAGACCCTACAAAAAGATTGTTATCATAAGGAAAAATGGTTTCCATATCATCTTTGATGTTGTGCATTTTATTTGCAATCGTAAAATTACCATCCGTATCATTTAAGATCATCATGTTATTATTGCTAATGACATAGACATGGTCTCCGTTTTTAGTAATCCGATTTACGGTCCCACTCTGAGCAGAACTATTTCCCGCAAACGAAGTAGGAATTGCAGAGTTAGGAATAATATTTTTACCAAAATCCAGATACACTAACTGGTCTCCTATGATCTCATCGTAAAACTCATCTTGGTCTGACAGTTGGATTGTTTTTTCTTGATAATTAAAACCGATTAACGTATTACCTTGGTTATCCATAAACTCTTCTTGGATTGCGTTTTCCGCTCTGGCAGTTAGTATAGGCTGGTTAGGATCAGAGATATCTATTTTGACCATATCATAATAGGTCTCCGCATAGATGTAGTTTCCACTAACGTAAAACTCTCTGTTTCCAGGAATATTTATAAACGATTCTCTGATTGGGTTTTCTCTATCTGCATTATTGACTACATGGATTCCTGATCCTTCCTCCCCTATTAATACATAATCTTCTCCGATAAATATCTTACCCGCATTAGATATAGCTCTAGCTCCCTCAGATAAAGGCATCGCCCTTATCTCATCCATATCTCCATAGATAGCAGTAGCTTCCTGATAGGTCACGGTCACGGTACCTGTATCTTCTGTACAAGAGGTTATAAATAGCGTCAGGCAAAGGATAAATAGAAAAGAAATATTTTTCATAGAAGTTTATTTTTTATGATAACGTATAAAATCTAATAAATGTCTTTAGGAGTATATTCTAAAGTTAAGGTGATTTAAATAGATATTGGACAGTACTTATAAGCTTAACAGAAATTTAAGGTGATGATAAACCTTTACGAAGCAGGTATTTATAAGATTACTTCATTCATTAAAAAAAATGAACTGATATTATTGGCAGAAAATAAAAAGAGCCTGCAAATCAATGACTTACAGACTCTTTTGTTGACCCACTAGG
>CALLXF010000010.1 GCA_938015805.1 uncultured Saprospiraceae bacterium
CTTAAAAGCACGTGCTATTATTCGCTTAACCAATAGCTTTGTAAAAACCGCTAAAAAATCTACCTTTGCACATCTTTTGAGAATAGGATTCTCTTTATTGAAAACAAGTGTATAAATAACATACAATGGCGTTAATAGGAACGATTAGAAAAAACAACTGGCTTTTACTCGTAGTCATCGGATTAGCTCTGGTAGCTTTTCTTTTTATGGATAGTATGGGTAACCAAAATCTAGGATCTGGAGTAACTGGACCTACTATAGGCGAAGTAGCTGGAACAGAAATCGGATATAACGAATTCCAAAGAGCACAGTCTACTCTTTACAATAACTCATCAGCTGACCCTTTTGTAGTAAAAAATACGCTTTGGAACTTCTTTGTAGAAAAAGCATTAGTAAATAAAGAGGCAAATGCTTTGGGAATAGATGTATCGAAAGAGGAACTTAGAGATTTACAGTTTGGTGCTAATCTGAGTCCGATCATACAGCAAAGTTTTAGAAATCAGCAAACAGGTCAAGTAGATAGAGCTAGTTTAGAGAACATCAAAAACCAAATCGATAACGGTGATTTTAGAAAACCAGAATTTGCAAATGCAAGAGCCTACTGGGGAGAACAAGAAAAACAAATCGTAAAAGATCAGAAACAAGCAAAATTATCATCCCTAGTCTCAAAGGCCATGTTTACACCGACTTGGATGATCGAAATGCAAAACGCAGAAAATCAAGCAAACTATAGTTTTGATTACGTAAAAATACCCTTTGATTACATCCCTAATACTGATGTAGAAATATCTGATGCTGATCTCAAGTCTTATATCCAAAGTAATCCTGCAAAGTATACTAACGATAAAGAAACTAGAAGAGCGGAATTTATAGTTTTTGATGTAATAGCTACACCAGCTGATTCCATGGCTAGAAAAGAAGAGATGAATCTAAAAATCTCAGAGTTAAAGAGAACTAAGGAGATCGCTGTGGATTCTGCCTTTGCAATTAATAACAACGGTAGCTATGTTAACTATTATGCCAAAGCAGATGAGATGCCAGAAAATTTAAAATCTGTAGTTCCTACTATGGAGGTGGGTACAGTTTATGGACCATATATCGATAACGGATTTTACTCTGCTATAAAACTATTAGATAAAAAAGTAGTTCCAGACTCTGTAGAAGCGAGACATATTTTACGTCGAGTTGCTCCTGGAGATTTTGTAGGTATGGAAACTGCAAAAGCAAAAATTGATAGTATTAAAAACGAGATTACTTCTCGAAGAGCAAAATTTGCAGATATGGCTACACAGTTTAGTGAAGATGCTGGTTCCGCTGCTAAAGGTGGAGATCTTGGAAGTTTTGTTCAGGGTGCTATGGTTCCTGAGTTTAATAAAGCAGCTATGTTTGGAGCTGAAAAAGAATTGCAAGTAGTAACAACAAGTATAGGTGTCCACTTAATCGAAGTATTAAATAAAAAATATACGAATCAAGAACCTAAGTACAAAACAGCAATCATCAGAATTCCAATCACACCGTCTAAGGATACTCAAGATAATCTCTATGCAGATGTCTCTGAGCTGATCAGTAAAAACAAAGACATTACATCTCTTAAAGCTGCGGCTGATGCCAAAGGAATATCTACAGAAACTTCTGCGTTTGTTGATCAAAATGCATATGCCTTAGGATCTTTAGGAAGTGGCAATACTTCCAGAGAAATCGTAAAATGGATGTTTAATGGAAACACGGAGATCGGAAATGTAAGTCCTGAAGTATATACTTACTCTGATCCTAACTTTTACTATAATAATAAATATGTGGCTGTAAGTCTTAATGCAACAAATCCTAAAGGATTATCTACAGTAGACGGTGTAAGATCTCAGATAGAAAATCTAGTAAAAAATAAAAAGAAAGGTGAGCAAATCATTTCTAAAATTTCTGGAAATGATATAAATGCAATCGCTAGCCAGTTTGGACAAACAGTAGCAAATGTGCCTTCTGCAAATTTAAGTTCTACCAGTATTCCTGGAATGGGTAATGAACCTAAAGTATTATCAACAGTAGCAGCAACTGCAGCTAATTCTGTTTCTAATCCAGTAATAGGAAACAGTGGTGTTTATATAGTTAAGACAACTAATAAATATGATGCTCCTCCTGCTACAAATATACCTAGTCTCAGAGCTACTGCAAATAACGCTGATCGTTCCAGAGCGAGAACAGCATTAATGAATGCACTTAAAAAAGAAGCAGACATAAAAGATAGAAGACTGAGTGCAGATATGTAGTCAATCTTAAAAAAAAATATATAAAGACGTGGCAATTTTGTCGCGTCTTTTTTTTTATCCTAGATGTATTATATCATCAGGACAATCATCTTTAGAACATGAACGTTTACTATTGGGAAACCACAGATTTAATTATTAGATGAAGCTTTCACAGATTAGTATCCTTTTTATATTAACAGCTATTGCTTGTAAAAATACATCTCTAATAGAAAACTACGATGACAACGGAATACTCTTGAGTCAGTCTTATCAAAAAGAGGATGGCACTAAACATGGAGTTACTACACACTATATAGATGGTAAATTATTTTCCGAAGAACATTATAATAATGATGTTCTAGACGGTCCACGTAAAATATTTTACGCAGATAAGAGTGTCGAAATTATAGAACAATATAAAAATGGTTTACTCGATGGAGAATATATCGTATATCATCCTAACGGGCAAAAGATGTTCATTGCTAATTACAGTAGCGGCATGATGCAAGGAAATGCTATTTCGTATTTTGATGATGGTAGTGTAAAAGAGGAAGTTACCTTTGTAGATGGTGAGGAAAATGGACCCTTTAAAGAGTATTATTCTAATGGCAAGATAGAATGGGAAGGTACATATACGCCTGGAAAAGAAGAACCTAACGAAATCGGACTTCTCTTAAATTATAATGCAGAAGGAACATTAATCCGTAAATTACAGTGTGATACGATATATGGATACAATAAATGTAAAACCATATGGACATTAGATACAATCGATACTGATAAGTCACAGTAAGTTATACATCTGATAATCAACAAAACGGAAAACGAGATAAAGTAAAATGGACAATCATAAAAGTATTAAAACATCTTTTCTATTATTACTTTTTACTATTTGTTCTCATTGGGCTGTAGCCCAATTAGGAGGACAGCAAGTATTCCAGTTTTTAAATTTACCAGGATCATCTAGAGTGACAGCACTCGGCGGATCTTTAATAGCAGTACAAGATGATGATGTCGCTCTTGCATTTGAAAATCCCGCTTTACTAGATTCCTCAGCTCATAATGCTCTTTCCTTTAGCCATAATTTCCATCTCGCAGGTATTAGTAACGGACTTGTAAATTACGGAAGGCACCTAAATAAATACGGTGTTACCGCACATGGTGGAATACAATATATCAATTATGGAGATTTTAATTTTACAGATGAGATCGGAAATCAGCAAGGTACTTTCTCAGCATCCGAGCTAGCACTAGCCATAGGAGCAAGTAAGCAAATCAATGATAGAATATATGCTGGTGCAAATCTTAAATATATCACTGCCACTTATGAATCGTACTCCAGTAATGCTTTCGCCACAGATCTAGGTGTTAGTTACATAAATCCAGAAAGTAGATTTGTTGCTTCTCTCGTTTTTCAAAATTTAGGATTACAAATCAGTCAGTTTGCTAATAATAAAGAAACGATTCCGCTAAATGTCCAACTCGGAATCTCTAAAAAACTAAAACATCTCCCATTTAGAATATCAATTACCGCTCAGAATTTACAAAAGTGGAATGTCCTCTACGATGATCCTAACGCCCAAGTAGTGACTGATATTTTTGGAACCAGAGAAGAGGTAAATACTTTTAATCAACGGATAGATAACCTCTTTAGACATTTTATTTTTAGTGGAGAATTTTTACTTGGCAGAAAAGAAAATCTGAGAATCAGATTTGGGTATAATCATCTGAGGAGACAAGAGCTTAAAGTGAGTCAGTTTAGAAGTTTTGGAGGATTTTCTTTAGGAGCAGGTCTTAAGATTTATAAATTTAGAATCGACTATGGTGTCGGTTATTATCACCTCGCAGGAGCGACTAATCACCTAACAATATCCACTAATCTTACAGAATATCGTAAAAAACTATAAATGCGATTCTCGATTTTTTGTTGTTTACTGGTTTTAGTTTTAATTAGTTGTGGCTCATCGAGAGAAGCAATTTCTACAACTGTAGATCCAGTAAAAACATCGCCTACTGCAAAAACTACTGAAGAAAAAAACAATCCTCAACCTAAATATGAGATTAAGCAAAACCTAGAACAAGAAATAGAATCCTCCTTTTTATTCCAAGAACATTTTGTAGGCCTTCATGTGTATGATCCTATTAAGAGAAAATCAATCATAGATATAAATGCTAATAAGTCTTTTACACCAGCTTCTAATATTAAGCTATATACATTGTATGCTTGCTTAGCCATACTAGAGCAGGAGGTGCCTATAATCCAGTATGCCGAGACTCCCACGGCGTTATACTTTAGAGGTACAGGAAATCCAGGGTTTTTACATCCGAGATTACTAATCGGAGATCGGACATTTGAGTTTTTAAATGTCAGTAAAAAGCAAATATATTTTGATGATAGTAATTTTAAGGATGAGCATTTTGGGAGTGGATGGGCATGGGATGATGCCAGCTATACCTATCAGTGTGAGAAATCTAGCCTGCCTATTTTTGGGAATGTAACCCTTGTCCAGAAACAAAAAGATTCCTATAAGCTAAAAATCGTACCACCCACCTTAGCAAAGGAGATTTCCTATCCTATAGATGCTAAAAAAACTATTGTAAGAGATGTAAGTTCTAATGCCATACTGATAAAAAAAACAGGATTATTAGAAAAGCAAATAAACACCACGATACCTTTTAAATATAACCGTGACCTGATTTTAGATATGCTCAGTGATACGCTAAATAGAAAAGTATTACACGGAAAAACAGATATTCCCTACCAAGACCTGATCGATGATAATCGCGATGAGCTTTACGCCCTTATGATGCAAGAAAGCGATAATATGATCGCTGAGCAATTACTGTTGATGTGCAGTCATAAATTATCAGATAGCTTATCCACTAAACCTACCATTAGATATATAGTAAACGAACTTATAGACGGCATTCCTAAATATCCAAAATGGGTTGATGGCTCTGGACTATCGCGTTATAATCTAGGAGCCCCGACTACTTTTACATGGATACTAGAAAAACTAGATAGACGTCTAGGAAGAGAAGTGGTGGAGTTGTATTTCCCAGAAATAGATATCGATATTCCTAATCTTAAAGAACCGATCATCTATGCTAAAACAGGAAGTCTTTCTAATAATTTTAGTCTTAGTGGATATATGACATGTAAGTCCGGAAAAAAAGTCATCTTTTCATTTATGAATAATCATTTTAAAAGAAAACGTTCGGAAATCTGGAATGAAATGAAAGTGATTTTGAGAAAGATCTATGATAATAATTAGAGGTTAGACTGTTAGAGATTGGCATTCTGATTTTGGTCTTTATTAGGATTTACAGTAGGAGTTATTCTAGATCTTATCTTTTCAATGGCGTACAATAACATTTAAGAATCTCTAGCCATTTTTATCTTTACACATCTATACCTTTAATCCGATTTACCTTGTTTTCAACTATCTACAGAAAAAATAACTTCTCCATCTCCTAAGATTTCCATAGAAAAAGCTTTAGAGTTTTTAGGATCGTATGCTTCGTCCGCTTTTTGGTTTTCTCCAGCAATGATACTGATGATCAGATCCTCATCGATAGAAGCCACAGATTTTTTTACCAGTTCGCCTTCTACGATTACCGATGCGATAGATTTGCGACTGATCACGCGATTTCTTTTATTGTAAGTAACTAGTATAAATTCGTATTTCATCAGCGACCCTTTCCAGTAGACCAATGCCGTAAAATTCTCAGTATTAGGAATCTTCAAACAAGGGATAAACTCAGTCATCTCATCGATTTCTTTTTCGATAGGTTCTATAAATTCGCTTATAAATCCTGCTGGTAACGCTTTATTCTCCGAACTAAAAGTCATCACCTTCTCATCAGATAAGGTCACAGGAAGATCCACCTCCGGAAAGTATGTTATATAGCTTTTAAAGTCTACTTTATTCATGCCGTAAAGGTATGGTTAATGTCTAAATGTGATAATAGGAAAATGAAGAAATAAAGAATTATACAATGCAATAAAGTAAGCAAAAAAACTCCGTGTCATCCATATCTCTGTGGTTCCTAAATTAATGCGGAAATAATGATCAAAATGAAAATAAGATAATTGATTACTAATTATATTAAATATTTGAACTTTATAATCCTTTCACTCCCTCAAACCATGACCCTTAAAGCCTTAAAGCCTTAAAGCCTAGAATTAAAAAAACTACATTTCCAATTACACATCCCAAAATCTCTAACCGCTTTACCTAATTCAATTAAACCATTGAAGAAAAAACATTGGCGAAAGCCAAATAAAACAAAAAATCAAACTTAGATTAATTCTAAATAAGAAGATCACTTAATCTATGGCAGGTATCTTGTTGTTTATACGGTAAATTAGGGATTAAGAAAAACTATATTTTAACTATGTGGATAATAAATCTATTGACATCCAGTATAGGTCGTAAAGTGATCATGAGTCTGACTGGGTTATTTCTCTGTTCATTTTTAATCGTCCATCTGATTGGAAATTTTCAATTATTAGTAGGTGACGGTGGAGAAGCATTCAATACCTACGCTTATTTTATGACGCACAACCCGTTGATAAAATTTACGTCTTATGGACTGTATGCTATGATCTTGCTTCATGCTATTCAGGGAATAATCCTTTATTTAGCCAATAAGAAAAAATCTGGTGGTAATATCGGATCTAAATATGCAGTAAGTACATACAAAAACGGAAGTTGGGGTTCTAAAAATATGGCTCTCCTAGGTACATTTATCTTGTTTTTTATCTGCATCCATATGGGTGATTTCTGGTGGAAAATGAAAATGGATGACTTGCCGATGTTGACCTATGATGGATATAACGAACCGATAGCAGACTTATACGGAAGAGTATCTGCTGCATTCAATGAGCTGTGGATCGTAATCGTTTACTTAATCGGATTGATCGCACTGGCTTTTCACTTGATACATGGTTTTGGAAGTGCATTTCAGACCTTGGGTTTACGTCATAAAAAATATACCCCGATGATAAATGGAATCGGAGTAGTATTTTCTGTAGCTGTATGCCTAGGCTTTGCAGTAATTCCAGTAGTTCATTACTTTTTTAATTAGTAGAAATTATGAGTTTAAATAATAATGTCCCATCAGGAGCCTTATCAGAAAAATGGACTAACTACAAGTCTAAAATGGATCTCGTAGCTCCTAATAATAAAAGAAGATTAGATGTCATCGTAGTAGGAACGGGACTCGCAGGAGCATCCGCAGCTGCTACACTCGGCGAATTAGGATACAACGTAAAAGCATTTACGTTCCATGATAGTCCGAGACGAGCACATAGTATTGCAGCCCAAGGAGGAATCAATGCCGCAAAAAATTATCAAAACGACGGAGATAGTATCTGGAGATTATTTTACGATACCATCAAAGGAGGAGATTATAGATCTAGAGAGTCTAACGTTCATAGACTTGCAGAAGTAAGTGCAGATATTATCGATCAGTGCGTCGCACAGGGCGTACCGTTTGCACGGGAATATGGAGGTCTTTTACATAACAGATCTTTTGGAGGAGTACAAGTATCACGTACTTTTTATGCAAGAGGCCAAACAGGACAACAGTTACTGATCGGAGCGTATCAAGCATTATCGAGACAGATCTCTAATGGTAATGTAAAAATGTATAACCGTCATGAGATGCTAGACCTCGTAAAAGTAGATGGTAAAGCCAGAGGAATTATTACCCGTAATCTCCTCAATGGAAAAATAGAAAAACATGCTGCCCATTGTGTAATACTGGCAACAGGAGGATATGGAAATGTATTCTATCTATCGACTAACGCGATGGGATCTAATGTCACAGCGGCATGGAGAGCGGTAAAACGTGGAGCCTATATGGCTAACCCTTGTTACACGCAGATCCACCCTACTTGTATTCCTGTATCTGGAGATTATCAGTCTAAACTGACTCTAATGTCAGAGTCGCTAAGAAATGACGGTCGAGTATGGGTACCTAAAAAAGCAGAGGACGCAAAAGCGATCAGAGAAAGAAAGAAAACAGGATTAGATATTCCTGAGGAAGATAGAGATTATTACCTAGAGCGTAGATATCCAGCATTTGGAAATCTCGTTCCTAGAGATGTGGCCTCACGAGCTGCAAAAATAGCTTGTGATAAAGGAAATGGAGTTGCTCCTACTGGACTTGCAGTATTTTTAGATTTTGCATCAGCTATACAGAGATACGGGAGATCTTCCGCTTTATCTCAAAATATCGATAATCCGGATGCAGCTACAATAATAAAATTAGGAGAAAAAGTAGTTGAAGAAAAATATGGAAACCTCTTTGAGATGTACGAAAAAATCACAGGAGAAAATCCATATAAACAACCAATGAAAATTTATCCAGCGGTCCATTATACAATGGGAGGCTTATGGGTTGACTATAATTTACAAACTAATATTCCTGGCCTTTTTGCCTTGGGCGAAGCAAACTTTTCTGATCATGGTGCAAACCGATTAGGAGCTTCGGCACTGATGCAAGGCCTAGCAGATGGATACTTTGTGATTCCTTACACGCTGGGAACATTTTTATCTCACGAGATACGAACACCGACCATTAGTAATGATACCCCAGAATTTAATGAAGCAGCTAATGCAGTAAAGGAAAGAATACAGCGATTAGCTAATTCCCAAGGAAACCAATCTGTAGAATCCTTCCATAGAAGATTAGGGAAAATTATGTGGGAATACTGTGGTATGTCACGTAATGCAGAAGGTCTTAAAAAAGGTCGTCAAATGATCCGTGAGCTTAGAGATGAATTTTATAAAGACGTATATGTGCCTGGATCTGATACTGAGTATAATCCAGAATTAGAGAAAGCAGCTAGAGTAGCAGATTTCCTAGAACTGGGAGAGTTAATGATGTGTGATGCACTGGACAGAAACGAGTCTTGTGGTGGTCATTTCCGAGAGGAATATAAATCTCCAGAAGGGGAAGCACAACGTAATGATGAAGGATACACTTATGTATCGGCGTGGGAATGGGATGATCATAATCCAGTCCTTCATAAAGAAGAACTGACTTTCGAAAATGTAGAATTAAAAACTAGAAGTTATAAATAGATTGCTTAGTAAAAAAGTAGTCCTTTAAAAATATATCTATGAAGCTTAAATTAAGAGTCTGGAGACAAAAAGATGCTAACAGCAAAGGTGGATTCCATAGCCACGATGTAGAAGCAGATGAGCACATGTCATTTTTAGAAATGATGGATGTTTTAAACGAACAATTAATTTCTGAGAAAAAAGAACCTGTCGCTTTTGAGCACGATTGTAGAGAAGGGATTTGTGGAACTTGTAATATGGTGATCAACGGTCGTCCACATGGACCACAAAAAGGAACCACTGTATGTCAGCTGCACATGAGACAGTTTAAAGATGGCGATGAGATCGTGATCGAGCCTTGGAGAGTAGCTGCTTTTCCGATTATCAAAGACTTAGTAGTAGATCGATCTTCTTTCGATCATATCATACAGGCAGGAGGATATATTTCTGTTAACACAGGTCAAGCTCCAGATGGAAATGCGATTCCTATCGAAAAAGATATTTCTTCAGAAGCCTTTGATGCCGCTGCTTGTATCGGATGTGGAGCATGTGCAGCCGCTTGTCCTAATGGATCAGCGATGTTATTTACCTCTGCAAAAGTTGCCCATTTAGGTAAGTTACCTCAGGGAAAAGTGGAGCATGAGGGCCGTGTACAGAAGATGGTAGCACAGATGGATAAAGAAGGGTTCGGTTTTTGCTCTAACATCGGAGCATGTGAGGTGGAGTGTCCTAAGGAGATATCCACAGAGAACATAGCAATGCTTAACAGATCCTATTTAGGATCCATGTTGAGTAGTAATGATTAATATGTTATAAATACTTTTTGCCTTTCGGCGAATGGATAATCTTTTATAAAATCCATTAGTATTTAACCTTAACAATCGGCCTCGCAGGGATGCGGGGCTTTTTTTTGCCAATAGGCAGCGTTTTACAAGCTAATAATGTCTAGTCAAAAGAAACCATTTTAATTAACGGCCCCATTACAGAAAAGCTTTACAATTTTTTCTGCCCTTACGATTTAAAAATATGGCCTGATCCAATCAGACCCATCTGATATTTTTAACATCAAAACGACAACTATGAAAAACCTGTACTTCTATTTACTGTGTTCTTTTTTCTTCTTACTAGTCTCATCTGATACCCTTATTGCTCAGTGTAACATAACCTCCTTTACAGCAGACTATGTCCCTAATTCCTGCGAAGGAGAAATTATCGAAATTGAATTTGACTTTGTGGCTACAGATTTTGGTGCTAATGGATTTACTGTAGACTCTCAAGACGGGATACAACAATATAATATTGGTGACGACTACGTTTATTGGATGATATCTTATTGTGATGAAGATGTAACTCTAACTATTAAAGATATAGATGACCCTAACTGTACTGCAGAGATTATTTTAGAACCCGCTTGCTGTGACTGCGAAATTACAACTCCAGTTCTGGAAGCTTTTGAATGTTCCGGAGGCCTCTTTGATTTACATGTAGAATTTGATATAATAGAAGGGACTTGTGTTAACTATAATTGGTATCTACAAATAGAAGGAGTAGACTATGCTTTGGACTATATTAATAACGGTGGATATTACGAAGCTACAGATATACAGGCAGTGGGAAATGTACTTACCGTTATGTTATGTAACGAAAGTCCATTGAATGAATGCTTTACATACATATTAGATAATCCCTGCTTTGAAATACCAGCTAACTGTTCGATTAATTCCATAACCGCTTATACGGATACCACTTCCTGTCAAGGTGAAATTATAGATGTCTTGTTTGATATAGATGCTGTAGATTTTGGACTAAATGGATTTACTGTTTCTGACGGTACAGCTACGGAACTGTTTGATTTAAATGACGACTTTAGTTTTGCTACCATAAGTCTTTGTCATGAGGATCTAGAGCTTACTTTTACAGATTCCGACGATCCAGATTGTTACGAAATTATTACTATCACACCCGATTGTTGCGAGTGCCTTATCGATGATATATTAGTAAACCCTACTTCTTGCAATAATGGATCCTTTGATCTACATGTAGATATTTTAGTGGAATCAGGTTCTTGTATATCCTATGACTGGTTTATTACAGTGGAAAGTGCAGATTATGATCTTATATGGAACGGAAGTACGTATCTAGCTAGTAATGTTATGGCAACAGATTCTTTTGTAACCGCAATGGTGTGTACTTTAGCTCCGTCAGGAGAATGCTTTACAGTGGATTTTATCAATCCTTGCTTTGTTCCTGTGACCAATCCTAATTGTATGATAAGTTCTTTAATCGCTGAGTACGATACAACAAGTTGTATTGGAGAAATAATAAATATAGATTTTGATTTTAATGCTACAGATTTTGGAGCCGATGGATTTACTATATCTACAAATGGACAATCACAATTTTACAATCTAGGAGACGATTATACTTTTAGCATCATAGCAGACTGTGATTCTGATGTATCACTGACTATTACAGATGTACAAAACCCTAATTGCTTTGCTACCGTTACGCTAGGACCTGCATGTTGTGATTGCATTATTTCTGATCCCGTTATAGAAACTACTGATTGTGTAGGTGGGCTTTTTGACCTTCATATGGAATTTTTAGTAGAACAAGGTTCTTGTACAAACTATGACTGGTACGTAACGGTTGATGGAGTTGATTATGATCTTGAATATAATACGACAGATAATTATTTTGAAGCCTCAGATATTTTAGCTACAGATTCTCTACTGACTATAATGCTATGTAACGAAAGTCCATTAAACGAATGCTACACTTACACTATTACTAATCCCTGTTATGATGATAACTCTAATGTTGTCTGTACTATAAATTCCTTTACCGCTGTATATGATACAACCAGTTGTATGGGAGAATTAATTTATATAGACTTTGAATTTGATGCTACTGGATTTGGTCTTAGCGGATTTGAGGTTTCTAGTGACGGATATACGCAGTTTTATAATTTAGGAGATCCTTATAACATAGGAGTCATTACACTCTGCGAGGAAGATATCGAACTGACCATTACCGATATAGATGATCCTGATTGTATAGCTACTGCGACTCTAGGGCCCGCTTGTTGTCCTTGTGTTTTTGAAGATATAGAAATAGAAGACCCTGTATGTGAGAATGGCACTTTTGATTTAAATGTATCTATGATAATAGAATCAGGCACTTGTATAAATTATGACTGGTATACAAATATAAATGGAAGCTCCTATGATTTAGAATGGGATGGTAATTATTTAGTAGCAGCGGATATATACAGTGTAGATTCCCTACTCACCATCTTTGTTTGTACGGAATCTCCGATTTATGATTGTACTGTTTTTAATATAGAAAATCCTTGTTATGATGATAATACGGCTTGTATGGTAAATTCATTTACCGCAACTGTGGATTCTATCTCTTGTGATAGCTTAGGAAATGTTTTAGTTTCTTTTGATTACGACATAGAAAATCCAGGAAGCCTAGGCTATTCCATAGCAGTAAATGGTGTAGTCCAGGACACGGTAGATTATCCCGGAGCGATAGAATTTGTTGTTCCATCTAATTGTGATTCCCTAACCACTTTTACTTTCCAAGATTTAGAATTTACTGATTGCAATGCAACTACAGAAGTAGATGTATGTTGTACTGCAGGTCTAAGTTGTATGATACAAGAATTAACTATCGACGCATTACAGAGTAATAATAAAATAAAGCTGATCTTAAATCTTCTAGTTGATGACATCTGTCCTACCCTCTATAATGTATCCGTAAATGGGAATTCTTATGGTCTCCATGATATAAATGTCCCAGATTATATTATTGATGATATTATTTCTAATGAAGAAATTCTTACTGTTTTCATTTGTAATGAGGTATTCCCTGAATTCTGCGAAACTATCCAAATCACTAATCCTCTTATCAGTAACACAACAGACGTATTAAATAATTATATAAAATTATTTTCTGATCACAACGGTAATCTGATAGTTACGAATAACTACGCTTTTGATTTAGACTTTACACTTTGGAGTATACAAGGGCATAAATTATCCAACAGCTCCGTAGCTCCTAACAACACCGTGACTACATCTTTAGAAACCATCAAGGATGGAATCTATATCGTACAGTTTATAACTAGTGATGGAAAGTATGATGCAAAAAAAATTCTGTTACTAAATAATAATATAAGGTAGTTCTAAAACTAAATAAGCCTGTAAAAAAAAGCCTCACTTCAAAGTGGGGCTTTTTTATTTTTTAATAATCCAAATCAAAACAAAGATTTAAATAATTTGACTTAAATCTCTTAAATCTAACAGTTTAAAAACTACTCATAAATTACCTTTCGCAAAATATTAATCCCTACTGATAATTCTACTGTTAGGTTCCTAATTTGCCGTTCTGCAATTGTTTGTACCGAACCTGTAAATGGATTAGTAACTCCAATAGGTAATGCGGTTTGCTGATACTGATAAGAGATATCCGGATGGAAACTAAGCTCTATAAATCCTCCAAATAATTGAGAAAAATTATACTTATATCCTCCCCCAAAAGAGATTCCGTAATTAAACTTATTTGTAAAATTATCAATCGGAAAAAAGGGATCAAAAAATTCCGAATTTTGATCTTGCAAATTAGTGTTAACTGTATATTCCAATCTTGCTCCGACACTATAATACGTAGATGATAAAGCGGTATTTGTTAAAAATCGTTTTATTCCTCCTTGTAAAGAGATGTTATTAAATTCGATCCCTTCAGAAAAAATATCCGAAGTAAATCCATTTGTAAAACGGATCGAACTACCTCTGGTGTGGAATCCTATTTGGGCATATACAGATCCGCTATCATCTTCCTCTGCATAAGACTCTATAAATATGGCTGCATGATTAGTAAATAATGGCTGACGATCAAAATTATTCCATTGCTGGAAAGCAACCGTAGGACCGATTTTAGGACCAAACCAAAAATTCTGTGCATCAGCCGTAAATAAAAAACAACTCGCGACCACTAGGAAACAAAGCCTTTTCATAAATTATTTTTTGCTAAAATAAACTTAATGTATTACTAAGAAGATTAGAATTAAGATTAAAAGTAAATAGTAATAATACTTTTATCAAATCAGAGTTATGGTTTAAAGTACCATAGCGTAAGACTATAGTAATAGAATAAACTAATTAGATTCGAGAGAAGGATCTTCGAATAAATACAGCTCATCTTCAGAAACTAATTCTTCACGAGTCATAAACTTAGGACGCTTTCCGACCATTACCATTCTACCTAAATTTAATTTCTGCCCGACTAATGGTTGAGCACCTTTAGGGAGTCTATTTTTAACATAGAGATTGTGCATTTTTATACCATAAAGTTGAGAAATAGTATACATCGTTTCTCCTTCCTCTACTTTATGCTGTTCTTCATCACCATTATACCTACGTTTTTTTCTATCAAGGTAAACAATGGTTCCCCTTTCTAAAATTTCATTCCTCATACCTATCTCCTCGTTAAATTCTTTAAGGTTAGTATAAGAAATACCATGACGTCTTGCAATCGATTGAGGCGTGTCACCAGACTGAGTAAGAATCATCGGAACTCTATTGATATACTCAACAGACTCCAATGATTTCTTAATCGGTTCAATATTCAGGGTTGTCTCAACAATTGCATTGTCATCAACTTCTTTTATATCTTCCTCTTTCGAGGGTTTTTCTTGTGTTACTAATTGTCTCTCCGGAACCTCTTCATTAAGTGTATCAAATTTGTACAATTCAAATTTCTCTATAATATTGATAAGCTTTTCCGGATACTTAGGATCCGTCGCATACCCTGCACGTGATAAACCTTTTGCCCATCCTCTATAATCTGTCGGCAATAGATAAAATAGAAAATCATATCGCTTAGAAGATCGTGGCTTTCTTAAAAACTCAGTATGTGCAATATAAGATTCTGCGACATTGGCGTAAGCCCTAAAACAACTTTGCTTTAATTTTCCATTCTGGTCATAATCATCATCCTCCTTATAATATGTAGGACCATTCCATGAGGAACCACACTTAATCCCAAAATGATTATTACCGATAGTAGCTAAATCCGATCTACCCCAGTCCGATTCCATTAATCCCTGGGCTAGTTTTATAGAAGCAGGTATTCCACTTCGTTGCATCTCAGACATAGCGATATCCTTGTAGCTAGAAATATAAGCATCTGCCAGAGACGAACTACTGGGACTGATACTCATAATAGTATAACATGTAAAAACTAATACAACTAGTTTTTGCATAACAATCGGTTTAAGGAATAACAAATATATTACAATTTTTTATAATATGTTAATTTCTACCATATTGAACTAAGATTCCATTTAAAACGTAATATGTTTGTATTCTATTTTTCACATTAAACCTTTAAAAAATAATGGCAAATTTTATGGACCTTCTGCAAGGTCAACTACAAAACGGATTACTAGACCAGCTCACTGGTCAACTCTCAGGAGCGAGTAAAGAACAAACGCAATCCGCAACAAATCTAGCCTTATCCACTATACTAGGTGCCCTTACAAAAAATGCTGCACAGCCGCAGGGACTTGAGGGATTATTTGGGGCCTTAAATAATCATGATGGAAGTATCCTTAACAATATAGGTGGTCTGCTAAACGGATCAGCACAAGGAAAAGAAGCTGATGGCATGGGAATTTTAAGTCACCTACTCGGTGGTAGTAATATTTTTAACGTAGTAGAGATGATCTCAAAAGGATCTGGAATGAATAGAAATAATTCCATGAACTTATTGATGAAGCTAGCACCTGTAGCATTAGGAATGTTAGGTAAACAAAAGAAAGAACAGCAAATGCAACCTCAGAATCTTTGGAGCTTTTTAAATAATTCTCAAGAGGAAGTAAAAAAACAAATGCCACAACAAAGCTTGATCACTAAAATGCTCGATAGAGATGGTGATGGATCCGCAATGGATGAGATTGCAGGCATGGGTATGAAAGTGTTAGGTGGATTATTTAGAAGATAATTCTCAAATCATATAATTTATTAAGGGTTGCCCTCGGGTAACCCTTTTTTTATTTACTTTGTTGTCGTTCATTTCTTTATACCATGAAAACGATTAAAGGACCCGGTATTTTTTTAGCCCAGTTTGCAGGAGATACACCTCCTTTTAACACACTAGATTCCATCTGTAAATGGGCAGCAAATCTCGGATATAAAGGCATTCAAATCCCGACTTGGGAATCTCGACTTATCGACATAAAATTAGCAGCAGAAAGCAAAACCTATTGTGACAACCTATCTGGAACAGTCGCATCTTATGGATTAGAAATAACGGAATTATCGACTCATCTCCAAGGCCAGTTAATAGCCGTTAATCCAGCCTACGATTCGATGTTTGATACTTTTGCACCTGATGAAGTCAAAGGAAATCCTAATGCACGTACAAAGTGGGCAAAAGAACAATTACTTCTAACAGCTAAAGCAAGTAAGCATCTAGGATTAAAAACAAGTGCCACTTTTTCTGGAGCTCTTATCTGGCAAACGGTTTATCCATGGCCTCAAAGACCAGAAGGCTTAGTGGAAACGGCTTTCGCCGAATTAGGAAGAAGATGGAGTCCGATTCTGGATGCATATGACGAGACAGGTATTGACCTCTGCTATGAGATCCATCCGGGAGAAGATCTACACGACGGCCATACATGGGAACTGTTTTTAGAGCATGTAAAACATCATCAACGGGCAAACATACTGTACGATCCTAGTCATTTCTTGTTGCAGCAAATGAACTATTTACAGTTTATAGATTTATATCACGATCGTATAAAAATGTTCCATGTAAAAGACGCCGAATTTAATCCTACAGGAAAATCTGGTATTTATGGTGGATACCAAAAGTGGATAGATCGAGCTGGAAGATTTAGATCCCTAGGTGATGGACAGATAGATTTTAAATCTATTTTTTCTAAGCTAGCTCAGTATGACTATAACGGATGGGCAGTGATGGAATGGGAGTGTTGTATAAAATCTCCTAACCAAGGTGCAAGAGAAGGAGCTCCTTTTATTAATAAGCATATCATAGAAGTAACAGATAAAGCCTTTGATGATTTTGCAGGTGGAACTATAAATCAACAACAAATTAATCAGATCATAGGATTAAAATAATGAGTTCGAGAAAACAAGATATCTATGAGACGTCCGCAAAACTCTTTAGAAAAAAAGGATACGCTGCTACTTCCGTACAGGACATAGCGGAAGCAATCGGAATCAAAGCCGCCAGTCTTTATAATCATATAAATTCAAAACAAGAAATTCTAAAAGAGTTATGCATGCCGATAGCAGCATCTTTTTCTGAAGGAATGGAAGATATAGAAAACTCTACTTTAAACCCATTAGAAAAACTAGAACAACTAGTTACACTACATGTAAAACTTACGATCCAAAATGGAGATCGCATGACGCTAATCACTGGAGACTGGATACATTTAAATGAGCAAGATCTAAAATCGTTTAAACAATCTAGATCAAAATACGAGGCCAGTTTTAAAGCCATCCTTAATCAAGCAAAAAATGAGGATTATATCAACAGCAGCGTCAGTATAGATGTCGCTCTTTTTTCTATTCTCTCTTCCCTACATTGGTTATACTCTTGGAAAGAAAGACATCGAGATATCAGTTCGGTAGAATTAGAAAAACAACTAAAGGAATGCTTATTAGGTGGCCTTAAAGTTAGATAAATACCTCTCGCTAACATCTCTAAAAATCGAAAAACAGGATTACCCATCTGATCATAAAATTATGAAAATAGAATCCTCTTAAATCTTTAGCTTAGTTAAATGTCTGTGGCGAACTAGGATGCAATAATTCTATACCACTCTATTTAAATAAAAAAGTAGAAATAGCTTACGCTATTTCCACTTGATTATAAATAATCCAACAAATATTATTCTTCGATAATCAATTTTTGGACACTGACGTTACCATCTTGTTCCTCTATCTTGATTAAGTATAAACCACTAGATAAACTTGTGATATCGATATTTTCCTTTAAACCGTAAATATCTTTAACTATAACCGATTGTCCAGCGATAGTTAGTATTTCTAAAGTTACTAAACCTGCGGTGTTTTCCGATGTAATCGTGATAAAATCTTTAGCCGGATTAGGACTTATTTTAAAGCGATTAGACTCATTACTAGTTGTACTTACAATTCCATCATCGACAGTATGTACAGTAGTATTAGTAGTGATCGGATCATTAAAATCAAAAAAGATATCCGCAAAGTTCTCTATCTGATCTCCGTTTACTAAACCCGTTTTCATGGTTAATCGGAAAGTTACAAAACCGTTACTTCCTGGTTCGTTAACAAAACTATCTGGCAACATGATGTCGTCAAAATAAAACCGCAACTCACGAGCATCATTTATTTCTACATTACAAGGATGACTAGAACTTAATTTTTCAAAACTGCTTAAGTCTAAGTTTTCGGATATCTTATCCATTACTACTACATTAAATGCAGTATCCGTTCCTGTATTCTGAAATCGAATCTGATATCTGATAGAGGTATCTGGTAAAATTGTATAATCATCAGATCCTAGGTATGGAAATGCTCTTTTATCATTCGGGTCATAAGCACCTATGATCTCCTGACATTCCGAATCAAATAATTTATTTCTAGGATCACAAGGCTCTTGAGGATAAATAACAGAGGAAACGCACTGCTCTGTTCCCAAATCCACATCGCAGTCAGGTAAAACGGTAATTACTATTGTTCCGCATTCCCATGGATCCAAAGTTCCTAAATCAAAAGTTAGTAGTTGCCCTTGAATACTCGACGGCATTACATCAGCATCTACATATTCCAAAAAATCATCTAGCTCCACTTCTACATAAGCATTATCGGCAGCCTCCGTTCCCTCATTGCAATACGTGACATATATATAAGAGTCAAAACATCTTCTAAATCTAGGCGAACTAACAGTGGTACTTAAATAGACGCAAGAACTATTTGCCTGCAAACCAAAGTTTATAGTCTCCATTCCTCCTGTCGTAGGAAAAGAAACATCTTGTGGATTATTACATACATCCCATAAGTTATTTGGAGCAATAGCTTGTACAGTATAATCACCAGAATTTAATAAAGCTCTAGACTGTCCAGTGTCATCTGTATATTTAGTAATTATATTTCCATTACTACTATACTCTACACCTACATTAGGTACCCCTATTTCTCCAGTATCGTTAACACAATCCGTATTATCATCTTTATGTACATCCACGAAAAGTCGATTTTTAGAATCAAAGCTTGTTCCACATAACTCAAACATAACTTCTGCGATATCCTCTGCTTCTTGATAACGACCATAGCCATAATCATTAAAATTAGTATCATCATACATCGTACCATCAGGACAAATAATACGTATCGAAGGGTAGAATACTAAATTAAAACCGTCGATTACATCCTGAGGAGCATTAAAAATAGGGTAAGAAAATCCTGTAACTAAATCAAAGTGATCAGCACCTTGCCCCATTAACTCAGCAACACCTGTAATAGAATCTGCCTCGATAAATAAGACCACTGCGTCATCACCAGCATACTCGTTATGGAAATCTTCCATTACATTAGATTGTGTCCACACAGAATCCCACACATTCCATGAAGCCGCTAAACTTATAAATACGGTTGTCCCTTGATCCAGATAATCTGCGTATAAAGAATGGATGTTTCCGTTGAGATCCTCCATTGTCCAGTCCACGGCTTGTGTCTGAGCAATTATTCCGCTTAACGCGAATGAAGATATTAGCAAATAGGAAAGAAAAAGTTTTTTCATAATCATTTTGTTTCTGTTTTAAGTACCATGTCTCATTTACTTATACACCCTAAGATCTAAAAACGTTGCATGATCTTACTCCCATTACCTAAAATACATGTATTAATCATATTTTGACCCTGATGGTGTTGATAATTTAACTAATAAGCATTAGCTTTGTGCTAATAGTTATTAGTTTACTAAATCTAAAACATTGTCAAAAGAATTTTATCCTATTAGCGTAAAAAGTATCGATAATACTACTGATGATTGTGTTATTATTAGCTTAGATGTACCTAGTGACTTAAAAAAGATTTTCTCTTTTATTCAAGGTCAGTATCTCACCTTAAAAACAATGATAAACGGAGAGGAAGTGAGAAGATCATATTCTCTTTGTTCTAGTCCGCTTGACAGCGAATGGAAAGTAGGCATAAAAAAAGTACCCGATGGTAAATTTTCGTCCTTTGCCAATGATATCTTAAAAGAAAGAGATACCATAGAAGTCATGCCACCAGATGGTAATTTCTACACTCCTATTGATGTAAATCAAAAAAGAAACTATGCCGCCTTTGCTGCAGGTAGTGGAATCACTCCGATGCTTTCTATCATTAAAACACATTTGGCCTCCGAGCCTAAATCGACCTTTAAACTATTCTATGTAAACCAAAAAGCATCAACTGTTATCCTTAAGGAAGAACTGGAAGCTCTCAAGAATCTTTACATGGATCGTTTTGAGATTTATTATTTTCTTACTAAACAACAGAGAAGTATTCCATTTTTAAATGGACGTATAGATCAAGAAAAACTAGAGATTATTTTTAAATCTATTTGTAATATAGATAACACCGATCACTATTTTATCTGCGGTCCAGAAGCCATGATACATTTGATAAATGATTATCTAAAAGTTGCTAAAGTAAGTGATGAGCAAATTCATTTTGAATTATTCGGTACGGATAATAAAGTGGCGGATCAGAAAAAAGAAGTTCTTGCTGCAAGTTTTAAAGGGAAGGTCTGTGATCTCACTATTATAGAAGGAGGAAAACAAATGACCATCCAGATGGAACAAGGTGCAAATAATGTTCTTGACGAGGCTCTAAATAATAGTGCCGATTTACCGTTTGCATGTAAAGGGGGTGTTTGTGCTACATGTAAAGCAAAACTTGTAGAAGGAAATGTAGACATGCTACTCAGCTATGGACTCGAACCTGACGAAATAGAGGCGGGCTATATCCTAACCTGCCAAGCAATTCCTACATCAGAAAAACTAGTTGTAGATTTTGATGTTTAATATTTAGAATGTAGTATTACTAGATTTATAGATCAATAAAAAGAAAGTGGAAAAGAAGAAGAGGAAGTAAAATAAATTAGAAGAAAAATTAAAAATAACAGTCATGTCACCAGAAATTAATTTAGAAGAAAAATTCCAATCGAGAATCGATGCTGGAGAACGTATAGAACCTAAGGACTGGATGCCAGAAAAATATAGAAAAACGCATATCCGTCAGATTTCTCAACATGCTCATTCCGAAATCGTAGGGATGCTTCCAGAAGGAAACTGGATCACCCGAGCTCCTTCTCTAAGAAGAAAAGTAGGTCTGCTTGCTAAGGTACAGGACGAAGCTGGTCACGGACTATATCTATACTCCGCAGCTGAGACACTAGGTATCAGTAGAGACGAGATGTTTAATCAGTTGCATACTGGTAAGGCAAAATACTCTTCTATCTTTAACTACCCTACTCTGAGCTGGGCAGACATCGGAGCTATCGGCTGGTTAGTAGATGGTGCCGCTATAATAAACCAGGTAATGTTAACCAGGACCTCTTTTGGGCCATATGCCAGAGCAATGGTTAGAATCTGTAAAGAAGAAAGTTTCCACCAGCGTCAAGGCTACGAAATTGTACTCGGTTTAGCTAACGGAACAACGGAGCAAAAAGAAATGGTTCAGGACGCATTAAATCGTTTTTGGTGGCCATCATTAATGATGTTTGGACCTAGAGACGAAGACTCTCCTAATACCGAACAATCGGTAAAATGGAAAATTAAAAGAAAAACAAATGACGAACTCCGTCAGCAGTTTATAGACATCACCGTACCGCAGGCAGAATTTGCAGGTCTTACCATTCCTGATCCTGACCTGAAGTGGAACGAGGAAAGAGGACACTATGACTTTGGAGAAGTAGACTGGGAAGAATTCTGGAAAGTGGTCAAAGGAAATGGTCCTTGTAATAAAGAACGACTGGATGCAAGAGTAAACGCTTGGAACGAAGGAGAATGGGTTAGAGATGCAGCGATGAGTTATTCTCATAAAAAGAAAAGCCGTCAAGAAATAAATGAAGTTAAAACTGCATAACTCGCGTAGAAAATAGGGAGTAAATGTTTTAATGAGGAGCACCGATCAACAAGTTACTAGTTATTAGAAGTGAAAAAATTGATTTGATTTTCAAAAGAATATTCAATATTGCAAGATCCTAAGAGGTCCTTATCAGAGTATCTACATCACCTTATTTGTATTAAAAACTTCAAACATATAGATGCTAAAAAGTTAAAAGAATATAACATATAAATAATTGAAATTATTAAGATTTTAAATGGCTAATAAAATTTCTTGGAACTGATTACTGATTACTAGTAACCAATAATTTCAGCCTAAATTGAAACTATAACCTATGAATACAAACAATCCTCCTAAAACTGAAAATCAAAATAAAGCCGAATGGCCCATCTTCGAAGTCTTCGTTAGATCTAAAAACGGACTTGAACATAGACACTTTGGAAGTTTACATGCAGCAGATGCACAAATGGCTATTGAAAATGCTCGTGATGTATATACACGTCGTCAGGAAGGAGTTAGTATCTGGGTAGTAGAATCTAAAAATATTACAGCTACTAATCCCGAGCAAGCTGGTGAGCTTTTCGAGCCAGCAGAAGATAAAGTATATCGCCACCCTACTTTTTATGAATTACCGATAGAACTAAAACATATCTAATATGTCAGAGATAAACAACGAAAGTCTGTATAAATACTTACTAATGCTAGGAGATAATTCTATGATCCTAGGTCATCGCTTGTCTGAGCTCTGTGGTCATGGACCTACACTGGAAACAGATATAGCCCTGACTAACATATCATTAGATTTATTTGGGCAAGTGCGTAACGTATTTCAGTATGCGGCGACACTAAGAAAAGAGGAAGCATCAGAAGATTCAATAGCATACTTACGCAATGAGAGACAACATTTAAACTGCCTCTTAGTAGAACAACCTAATGTAGATTTTGCACATGTGATTGCTAGACAGTTTCTTTTCGATGCATTCCAGAAATTACAATTAGAAGAAATGGTAACGAGTAAAGATGCCCAGATCGCAGCGATCGCTACCAAGTCTTTAAAAGAAACTAAATATCATCTACGTTTCTCATCCGAATGGTGTAAACGACTCGGAGATGGTACCGATATCTCACATAGGAAAATGCAAAATGCCATAGATACTTTATATCCCTATTCTTACGAACTATTTAAAGAAACGGATGTCGAAAAAGAAATGGCTTTAAATGGAATCGGTATAGATCTATCAATAATAAAAGAAAAATATTTTACGCTTGTAAATTCTACATTGGCGGAAGCCACTATAAATATTCCTCAAAGTCCTGCACGTCATGCCAATGGTAAAATAGGAGTACATACAGAACATCTAGGCTACATCCTATCTGACTTCCAATACATGCAACGCAGTTACCCTAATATGCAATGGTAGTATCACTCAGTCATATCGCCCCTGAAATAAGAACAGCCTTAGAGTCAGTTCCTGATCCAGAAATACCTGTAATCTCAGTACTCGACTTGGGCGTAGTGAGATCCGTAAATGTGCAAAATAAAGATGTAAAAGTCGAACTAACGCCTACCTATACGGGATGTCCTGCAATGGATATGATGGCTGTGGATATAAAGGCTGCAATCGATGCTCTCGGGTATAACACGACGGTAACCTTAGTGATTTCCCCAGCATGGTCCACCGACTGGATCTCTGCAGAAGGTCGCAAAAAACTAGAGGCTTACGGTGTTGCGGCCCCTCTATCTGAGCATCTAGATAAAAGAGCTCTACTAGATGGAGAGAGAATCGTAAAATGCACTCACTGCAAATCCACAAATACAAAAATGATTAGCCAGTTTGGTTCTACAGCATGCAAAGCATTATTCCAGTGTGATGATTGCCTAGAGCCTTTTGATTATTTTAAATGTCTAAAATAAAAGATATTTAATCTTGCATGGATCTCTAATTAAGATTGTCTCCTTTTTAAATTACCGATTGCAAAGAGTAGTTTTGTTATACTAAAATATAAAAAATGTCAGAGTCCATAATTTTTGAAAAAATAGGCGGCGTAGGGAAAATTACCCTTAACAGACCCGATAGTTATAATAGTTTTACCAGAGAAATGGCATTGCGTATGCAAGATCTTCTGGATCAGTGTAAAAACGATATTGAGATCAGAGTTGTCTACATTACGGGTAATGGAAAAGCATTTTGTGCAGGGCAAGATATTAAAGAGCTATTAGATCCTGAGAACACGATCGGACTAGAACGTATCGTTCCAGAACACTATAATCCTATCATTGAAAAAATTCTAAATTTACCTAAGCCAGTAGTGTGTGGTGTAAATGGTGTAGCTGCTGGAGCCGGAGCAAATCTTGCTCTCATGTGTGATGTTACCCTAGCCACAAAATCTGCCAGTTTTATACAAGCTTTTACAAAAATCGGTTTGATACCGGATTCTGGAGGGACATACTCACTACCGAGATTAGTCGGATTTCAAAAAGCGATCGCCTTAGCCATGTTAGGTGATAAAGTTATGGCAGACGAGGCAGAACGTATGGGTATGATTTATAAATATTATGATGACGAGACCTTTGCGGATGACTCTTTTGCAGTTGCTGTTAAACTAAGTAATATGCCTACTAAAGCCCTCGCATACACTAAAGAATTATTTAATAGATCACTGACTAATAGTTTTGAAGAACAGTTACAACTAGAAGCAGTATATCAGACTATGGCAGGAAATACAGCAGATTACAAGGAAGGAATTGCCGCATTTGTAGAAAAAAGAAAACCTACTTTTAAAGGAGAGTAAGCTACCTCATGTAGTAATTTCCAAAAAGATAAACTCCAAATCCCAATAAAAGGAAGAAAATAAAATTATGAAAATAGCAGTTATCGGAAGTGGGACTATGGGCAGCGGAATCGCACAAATAGCAGCGACGCACAACTGTCCTACGATTTTATATGATATCAATAAAGACGCTTTACAAAAATCAAAAGAGAAACTCGAAAAAATTCTTAATCGATTAATAGAGAAAGGTCGCATTGACGAAAGTCAAAAAAAAAGCATCCAGCAAAACATTACATATAGTTATGACCTGAACGATTTTAAAGATGTCACTCTAGTAATAGAGGCCATAATAGAAAATCTAGATGTCAAGAAAAAAGTTTTTCATGATGTAGAATCAATCGTCGATCCTAACTGTATTATCGCATCTAACACTTCCTCGTTATCGATTACTTCTCTCGCAGGATCACTTAGAAAACCAGAGCGATTTATCGGGTTACATTTTTTTAATCCGGCTCCTTTAATGAAATTAGTAGAAATTATTCCTGCATTACAGACTTCTGAGCAAACAACATCTGCCGCTAGATCTATTATAGATGGCTGGGGAAAAACGACAGTTCTCGTAAAAGATACACCGGGTTTTATCGTAAACAAAGTAGCTCGTCCATTCTATAGTGAGGCCATAAAAATACATGAAGAGACGGGGCTTTCGCCAATGCAATTAGACACGGCAATAAAAAATATTGGTGGCTTTAGAATGGGACCGTTTGAGCTTACAGACTACATCGGCCATGATGTAAATTATATAGTGACCGAGACGGTATGGAAAGCCTTCTATTACGATCCGCGTTATACACCATCGTTCTCCCAAAAGCGTCTAGTAGAAGCAGGATACCTAGGTCGTAAATCTGGAAAAGGGTTTTATAATTATAATGAGGAACATAAAACTACTGAAGATGTGGCTGATGCCAAAGTGATGCAACCTTATGTGGACCGGATTATTATTATGCTTATAAACGAGGCAGCGGATACGCTTTTTAAAGGAATCGCAACTAAAGAAGATATCGATCTCGCTATGACCAAAGGCGTAAACTATCCTAAAGGATTGTTCCAGTGGGCTGACGAAATAGGTCTCCAAAATTGTGTTGACCAGATGGATGCTTTGTATAACGAATATCACTCAGATCGATATCGCTGTTGTCCGATCCTAAGAAAAATGGCCAATCAAAATCAATCCTTTTTTACTTAATGGATAAATCTAAAGCACAACTCGTTTTCGATAAAATGATGGCGACAGACTACTGTAGTCAGTGGATGGGTATAGAGGCAGTTACCCTATCAGAAGGACATTGTAAAATAAAAATGACCGTTACTAAAGAGATGCTTAATGGATTTGGGATTTTACATGGTGGTATCGCATATGCATTTGCGGACAGTGCCTTTGCCTTTGCAGCTAATTCCTATGGTCGCTTATCCGTATCCGTAACAGGTAGTATGAGTTTTTCAAAATCAGCCCAAGAAGGAGATATTTTATATGCTGAAGCAGTGGCTTTACACATAGGATATAAGACCGCAGAGTTTGATGTAAATATCTCTAATGGATCTAAAGAAATCTATTATCGTTTTAGAGGAACCGTGTATCGTAAATCGGATAATATCCTAGATTTATGAAAACTGATATCACTGACAAGGAAGATATCGTTATTGTAATAAATCACTTTTACAATAAGATTCTAAGTAATAAAACAATAGGTCACTTCTTTACAGAAGTCGTGAAAATACAAATCGACCACCACATTCCGATCATGTATGACTTCTGGGAATCGGTCCTACTTGATGGAAATACATACAAAGGAAATCCGATGCTTAAGCACATCGCTATCGATAAAATACTCCCACTAGAAGCACATCATTTTAATGTCTGGATCCAAGAATGGAATGCGTCTGTAGACTTACACTATAGTGGCCCGATCGCAGATCAGGCTAAACAAAAAGCTAAGATGATGAAAGATCTAATACTCTATAAAATAGCGGCCAGTAAGAAAGATGGTTTTATTCAGTAAAAAAATATTATTATTTTAGTTTAGTTTGCGGGTTTTTAGTACAAGCGATCCGTAAAATTAATCACTCTAACTAAACAAAAAATCACTTACTATGGACTCCACTAATCTAATCGACGATCATATTAATAATGGATCACTTACCATTACACCACCAATAAAAAACTTTTTATTAGAAACTTCTAAATGGGCAAAGTTTCTCGCCATTTTAGGATTTATAGGCTCTGGTATTCTAATACTCGTAGCATTAGGAATGATATTTTTTATGAGTTCGCTAGCTTCTAGCATGGGAAATGCAGATCCTCTAGAAGCATTAGGTGGCGGTTTCTTAGGTGTTATTTATCTTGCTATGGCTGCTTTGTATGTAATGCCATCTTTGTATCTCTGGCGTTTTGCCACTAAAATGAAAACCGCTTTAATGGATAATGATCAAGGCTTCTTATCATACTCATTTGAAAATCTAAAAAGCTGCTACAAATTTTTAGGCATTATGATGGCGATAATCGTGGGTTTTTATGCTATTGGTATTTTAATAGGGATAGTTGCAGGAGGAGCTGCATTATTTATGTAAAAAGATAAACGACTGGACTAAAACATTCGCTTAGCTTTTATCTCGAGATACTTATTGATCACATTGATAGAGAGGTCTTCTGGCTTTGTTAATATGGTCTGAATACCGTTAGAATTTAATTCCATCTTTATCTTTTCTTTTTCTATCAAGGCACGCTGGGCAAATGTCTTTAAATAAATTTCGTCACGAGTGCGACAAGTCATCTGACTGGTTTGTATAAGCTCGGTATTAATAAAAAAGATAACTAAGAGCAGGTGTTTTTTATTAATCGATTTTAGATAAGGTAGATTACGTTTGAGGTCATTCTGATTTTCAAAATTAGTGAAGAATATTAGTATACTTCTCCTAGATATCTTTTTACGTATAGTAATATGCAACAGCTCAAGACTAGATTCTTTAAACTCTGTTTTTTGGTGATATAACCTATTAGATATTTTTTCTAATTGGTTGCGGACAGATTCTGCTTTTACGATACTTCCTATTTTATTAGAATAAGTAATGAGACCTACTCTATCATATTTTTTCAGAACAATATTAGAGATAACCAGAGCACTATTAATGGCATAGTCTAAAAGTGTTAATTCGTTAAAAGGCATTTTCATAGATCTCCCTTTGTCGACAATGCAGTATACATTTTGGGACTTAGTGTTTTGGAACTGATTTATCATCAGAGTATTAAGTCGAGAGGAGGCTTTCCAGTTTATCGCTTTTATATTATCTCCTTGTGCATAAGCTCTTATATGCTCAAATTCGTCATTTTCTCCTACCTGTCTAATTTTTCTGATTCCAGAGTTCCTTGCTGTTTTAGAAAACACTTGCAATTCGTATTTTTTCATCTGGATAATAGAAGGAATGACCTTTACATCAACTGAATGTTCCACTGTATGTTTTATCTCTACCAGTGATAAAAACGGAGTAGAGATATATAAATGTAAATCCCCGAAAGAATACACTCCTCTTGTTACAGGAGTGATAGAAAAAGAACTTTCAACGGATTTTTTAGTGCCTACCGTAAAAGAACCGATCGTATCACGATGCTGAAGCTGTGTCGCTAACTCATCCACTAGGTCTATATTTAAACTTAAATCGCTATTATTATCGATGGCATAAACGATTTGCTGTGCATCTCCTAAAGATAAGCGTGGAAGTATAAATCGAGAGGCAGTAACTCTATTTCGCAAAATAAATAGTATAACTAAATCTATAAAAACCAAACCGATCAATACATATAAAGACCATAATGCAATCCTATAAACTATTGGATATGCAAAAGATACTAAGAGTGCAACAATGATGCATCCGAGTAAAATAAACAGCCTGTTTTTAAGATAGATGGATTTCATGTTAACGAGGCACTTCCAGCGATTGTAAAATTTCTTTTATGACTTCTTTTGTATTAAGACCTTCCATTTCTGCATCAGATGTAAGAATCAGTCTATGATTTAAAACATGGTTTGCGACATACTGAACATCATCGGGAATAAGAAAATTACGACCTTCTAGTAATGCCGCCACTTTTGCTGTTTTTAGAATTCCTAAAGATGCCCTAGGTGATCCGCCTAGATAAATTTTTGCGTGAGTACGTGTCTCCTGGATGATACTCGTGATGTACTGTAACATCTGATCTTCGACATGTACATCTGCTAACTCCTCTTGGATTTTTTTAATATCCACAGCACTCAAAATGGAAGAAATCACTTCCAGATTAGGAGGTCCAGTCTGTGATTTAAATTTTTGTAAGATTTGAAATTCCTCTTTTTCTGTAGGATACTCTAGATTTATTTTCATCAGAAATCGATCTAACTGAGCTTCTGGTAAACGGTAGGTTCCTTCCTGCTCTATAGGATTCTGAGTTGCAATTACTAGAAACGGAAATTCCATTTTGTATTCTATACCATCATAGGAGATCTGTTTTTCTTCCATTACCTCAAAGAGAGCCGATTGTGTTTTAGCTGGAGCACGATTAATCTCATCGATCAGAACGAGATTAGAAAATATAGGTCCTTTTTTAAATTCAAATTTAGATTCCTTCATATTAAAAATCGAAGTCCCTAAAATATCTGACGGAAGTAGATCTGGTGTAAACTGTATCCTAGAGAAATCAGCATCTATTGTTTTTGCCAGTACTTTGGCAGATAGTGTTTTAGCAATTCCTGGCACACCTTCTAGTAGGATATGACCATCGCTCAGAACACAGGTCATCATTAATTTTATCAAATCAAACTGACCGATTAGAACTTTTCCACATTCAGTGTAGAGCTCTTCCATTTTTTGAACCAAGGGGCTTTTTACAGTAGGAGCATATCGATACATAGAATGTCCTGGAGCTGATGAACTTTGTACACTACCTGGAACTATCGGTTCCGTCACATCTGGTGTGACAACTTGATCCAGGCTTCCTTGAGGATCAGAAGGCTGAGTAGGATTTACTTCCTCGATTAAATCGTTATTTTCTTCACTCATTATTTAGCAGTTTTATAAAAAATCTCAACTCGACGATGTAGATTAATGAGCTGATCATCTGGATAGGCATATCCCTTATCAGCATTGTCTAACATTTTTACGATAATTTGTAATTCATCGTAATCAAATTTAGATTTCTTGGATAATAGTTTTACAAAGTCTGGATTTTTCTCGTCCAGATAATATTTCTTTTTTACGGTATGATAAAAGTAATTTTTAATATGAGGTATCAACCTAGCACTTTGGTTTTGACTTGAAAACAAGTTACTGAGTGTCTCTACGTATTCTAATGTTGTATTTCTATTTTTTTCAAGAACCGGAATCGCCCGTTGCTTTCGTTTAGATTTAAAAATCACAAACAATAAACTCGATACTAAAATCAAGTAGTAGGCTGTACGCAGTGGTTTTTGCGAAAGTATAAACTGGAGCGGACTATTAGTATTTCCGCTGCTTCTCATTTTATTAAAACTAGGATGATCTAGAACAACAAATTCTGGATCAAATGATTCAAATATTTTATTTAAATAACCAACATAATAATCCTGTTTACTGGCATGATTTATAAACATCTCAGGTACTGTGTGTTGATAAATAGATCCACTATCTATATCTGTTTTTAGATATACTGTATGCCCATTTATGCTTCCAAGAGGATTAGTAATTCCTTTATCCTGTACTTTGGTAGAATATGTACTATCGTTATATTCGGTCTGAACCGCATCCAACTCTGCCGATGCAGCTAAATCAAAAGTTCTATAGTTTAAGAATTTCTTTTCATCAAATCCTTTTACATAATGGGCATAACTGTATTGGATACCCATCATATCATTTTCAAAATAGAAATTCAAAATACTATCCTTGTTAGAGTATGCATAATTACCAGAAAAATAATTAGTGCTGTCTTCTGTCCATGATGACTTACCGATAATCAAAGCACTATTTCCTCTACGTACAAAATCTATGAGCTCACTCGTCTCCTCTTTACGATAAGTAAATCGATTACCAAACATAATATAAAGCATTCCTGTCGTATCGAGATCAGATAATAATGTATCTCTATAATGGTAAACTACTTTATTAGAATCAAAATAGGATTTTACCATATTATCAAACATCCAAGCTCCGTATGGGTCCTTAGAATCATAGGTAAATTTACTTTTCCAGTCTAAATCAGATTCTTCTCTGTATTCTAATAACGAGCTCAGCAGTAAACCCAAAATTCCAACTCCTAGTATGATTACGATAATCAGCTCTTTCCTAGTCATAAAGGCTGAGTTTTAAACTGATTAAAAGCTATTGAATAATGATCAAACTCTTCTTTAGTAATCTCATAATTACCGTACCAGACCCATTCAAAAATTCCAGAAATAGTTTTAAATCCAGAAAACAAAGCTGTACCTCTTAATTCAGAGGCGTAGTCTCTATTTGTTTTTTCATACTTCCAGTCTATATCATTATTTACACTCATCTGCTGTAGCACCATCAAAAATCTCATCCGTAATGCCATCCGATAATCACCTAACCTTAAGGCTTTCTCATACTCTGACTCGACATCGACATCTTCTATATGTTCCTCCTCTAAATCTATCTCCTTATACTCTTGCACTGGTAAATTTTTATCTACTTGGACATTAGAAAAAATAATATAAATCATAGCACAGACCATAACTGCAATAAGAATATATGCTAATACTCTAAAGATCCCTCCTAGACCACTTAGAAAACCCAGATTAGGAACTTCGCCAGGGCTTCTTTCCTTTTTCTCTTTTTTTACTGGATTCTTCTTTTTACCTTTTTTCCACTTTAGTTTTTTAGTTGTTTTATCATAGTCTAGTTGTTTATTATATGACTCAAATTCGGATTCAGAAATCGTATTTGATTTTTGAGCAAATACTCCATTCGCTGTAAAGCAAATAAAACATAAGCATACAATATGTAGATATTTCCTAGTCTTCATACTGTCTCAAAAATTCCTGAACTTTTTCCAAAATGTTCAAAACGTTTTTCTAAATCATAACCATACTTCTGACACAGGAGAGAATAATAACTATCCGCAACTGCATAATAGAAGAATGGAATCGTAATACATATGGATAGTAAAATGGTTAAATGACTATAAAAATAATTTGCGGAAACAGTGTTATCAAATATATCATGCCATGTTAGTAGTTCATGGATAATAACTCCTACGCCTGTATTATTTAGAGTAAAATATATCGCCAATAAAAACAATACGCTAATCAAGTATTGTAAAATAAAATTGAAATATAGACTATAACTCTCACGAATACTTTGCTCTATATTCTTTATAAATCCTAAGTCTCTATCCCTTGCAAATCTCAAACTAAAGATGATCAAAAAATGCGGTGTAAATAATAAATAAATACAAACTAGTGCCCCATTATTTGGAATAAAATAAAAAGGAAAAATGCACATTGCGGTGACTAATAAAACACCTAAAAAATTACGTTTAATATAAACTAGTAGTCCTTCTTTTTCCTGTTCTAAATATTTATAACTGATAAAAATAATTGCACTCCCAGTAGCGATGATATAAAAAAAGAAGAGCAGTAAATTACTCTGTTGGTAATAAAATAAATTTACCTCATCTAAGATCAAAAACAAATCCTCTACCTGTAACGAAATCCAAAACAGAATACTCCCTGCAATAAGCGTAGGAGCCATAATCGTTTTTAAAAACGATGCGATGTACTTTTTATAATGGATGATCGCAAGAGATATATTTCCCTCTAATTGTCGAAAAGACATTTTCTGCACTATTATTTCCTTATCTGCAAATGGAATAATATCTACATCTGTTATCTGCTCACCCATCCTCTTGCTATAGTACCATGGATAAAAAAGCCACATAAATAATATCAGTGATAAAGAAGTAACAATAATCAATATCTTAAGTGTAGTAGGCATCTCCGTTAGTCTAGTCACAAAAGACTCTAATGTTCCTGCAATTATAAATAAAGGTATCGTTCCAATGATAATCCTCAATGCTCGCATCGCGGATATTTGTAAAGAGGTAGTTCTTTTATAGGTGCCTGGAAATAATATCCCATTACCTAAAACTATACCTGCAGCACCTGCTATGATTATAGCTGATATTTCTATAGTGCCATGACACCAGATGGTAAGAAAAGAAGTAAAAAACAATCCCTTGGTGTAAAAAAACCATTGGAATGCACCGACCATTATTCCATTAGAAATCAAAACAAAGATGGTCCCTATACTTCCAAAAAAACCTAGAACAAAAGCGATTAAGGCCACTCGTAAATTATTTACAGTAATTTTAAAAAACATCTCTGTTTCCTCCATATCCTTATAAACCCTCATAGGGTCGCCCTCATTAATGTTTTGCTCCGTCATATTTATATAATCCTCTCCGAGGATCGTAGTCGCAAAGTCAGGATTATAAGCGGTCGATAAAATACCAATACCTAAAGAAATCAAAAAAATGATGAGAGAGACATAAAACGCTTTGCGTGATCTATAAATTTCTAACGGTAAGATATGACCAAAAAACCTGCGTATAGGCTCGATAGAAAATTTGTTTTTCTTTTTTCCCAGTGTATCGAAAACAGATTGAGTAAGATTATTTAAGTAGAGTCTTACAGATCGATTAGGGAAAAAAGTGCGAGCATAAGAAAGGTCACTAGAAACTTTAACAAAAAGTCCATGGAGCTTTTCAGGGTTTTGCTCAGATTTTAAGAGCAAATCCTCAAGTTCTCTCCACTTTTCTATATTTTGTTCTATAAACTTTTTTTCTGTCATCTATCTTTAGTCCATTAAAGAAACGAAAAAAGATATTATTTCAGGAACGCTATGAAAAATATAGAAATAGCTACGGCACATAATATCGTTTTTAAATACGAGCTTGCTACAGTGATGCATCGTATACTAGCTTTTGTGATAGATCTTTTAATACTCATGGTTTATATGTGGATCGCATCGGTTTTCCTCTCTTGGAGTACAGTACTATGGTATATATTTGTTTTCTTGGGATTTGCTTTTTACCATTTTATTATGGAAGTTTTTAATCGAGGCCAGTCGATCGGTAAAAAAGTAATGAAGCTCAGAGTGGTCACACTACGAGGCACTACGCCGGCTATAAATGATCTTTTTGTAAGATGGGTTTTCAGGATGATCGATATCACATTTTCCTTTGGATTACTAGCTATCATTAATATAGTAGGCTCAGAAAAAAATCAGCGGATCGGAGATTTGATCGCCCAGACCGCTGTAATCAGTCTTAAAAGCTCAACAGGTGTAAGTTTAAAAAGCTTGTTAGAACTAAATAAAAGTGAGGAGTCCGTTTCTTATCCTGGCTTACGCCAATATACAGATGAAGATATGGTACTTTTAAAACATGCTTTAACAAGATATCATAATTATAAAACGGATGAAAACCGAGCCATCCTTACAACAATAGGAAAACGAATATTAGAAGATTTAGAAATAAAAAAAGACAAATTATCCATCTCTTTTTTAAAAGAACTGTTAAACGAGTATGTAATTATTACAAGATAAATTATGAATAACTATGAAGACGAGTTAATAGATATCGAACTAGATGATAGGGAAATAAGACTTGTCATGGCTAGTAAAGGAAAACGTTTTGCTAACTATATTTTAGATGTTATAGTATTTTATGTTATCGTCTTTGGTCTGGCCGTTGTACTGGCTACGGTAAATGATAATTTTCAAAACTGGATAATAGGACTAGAAGAAACCAATTGGTTTATAGATAGATTAATCTCTGCAATAATGCTTTTTATTTATTATACGATTATAGAGTCTACTCTCAAAGGAAAAACAATAGGAAAATATATAACTAACACTAGAGCTGTAAATTATGATGGAAGTGTACCTAACATATTTACCATTCTTTCAAGATCAGCATCGAGAATCGTTCCTTTCGAGGCATTTTCTTTTTTAGGACAAGAACCTACAGGCTGGCACGACAAATGGTCCGATACTATTGTCATAGACGAAAAAGAATCATCTTTATAAAAAAATAAGTTAACCATAAAATAAATGAAATTAGGAAATTACGTTTTAGGAAACTGGATAGAAGGAGATGGAGATGGAAAGATGCTCTATAATGCCGTAACCGGTGCAGAGGTCGCTATCGCCACTACAGATGGAATAGATTTAGGAGACGTACTCGCTTATGGTCGTAAGACTGGTAGCCCGGCGTTACGTAAAATGACTTTTCAGGAAAGAGGAAATATGCTTAAAAAGTTAGCCCTCCACCTGACTAAATTAAAAGATAAGTATTATAAAATATCTTATCAGACTGGAGCGACTAAAGCCGATAGCTGGATCGATATAGAAGGAGGTTTTGGAAATTTATTTGCTAATGCCTCACTACGTCGTAACTTCCCATTCCAGTCTTATCATGTTGATGGAGATGCCATTGATTTATCTCGAGGTGGGAAGTTTATGGGACATCATATTATGGTTCCTAAAAGAGGTGTAGCTATACACATCAATGCATATAATTTTCCAGTCTGGGGAATGTTTGAAAAATGTGCCGTAAACTGGATGGCAGGTGTAGCTGCAGTCGTAAAGCCAGCATCAGATACTTCATTCCTGACGGAGGCAGTCGTAAAAGACGTGATCGCATCTGGTATTTTGCCAGAGGGAGCACTACAGCTCATTTGTGGATCTGCACGTACCATACTAGATACCGTAACCTCGCAAGATGTCGTTACATTTACTGGTTCTGCGACAACAGGAAGAATGCTAAAATCGCATACTAGAATTATAGAGGAGTCTGTTCCTTTTAACATGGAAGCAGATAGTTTAAATGCGTCAGTTCTCGGTGCAGATGCTGTTCCAGGAACTCCAGAATTTGAATTATTTATCAAAGAGGTCAGAAAAGAAATGACCACTAAGGCAGGTCAAAAATGTACAGCTATCCGTAGAGTTATAGTTCCAGAACACTTAGTAGAAGATGTACAGATATCATTAGGCAAAGCTCTTTCTAAAGTCACCATCGGTAATCCTTTAACCAAAGGAGTGCGTATGGGAGCACTCGCTAGTAAGGATCAGGTCACGGAGGTACGTAATCAGATCGCTAGACTAAATAAAACTGCAGATATTGTCTACGGTAGTTTAGACGCTATAGAAGTCGTGGATGCAGAGTATGAGAAAGGTGCTTTTTTAAGTCCTATCGTCATGTTAGAAAATGATCCTTTAAGAAACACTACGGTGCACGAAGTAGAAGCATTTGGACCAGTGAGTACGATTATGCCGTACAAAGATATGGAAGAGGCTGCTCAGTTAGTAAATATGGGTAAAGGCTCGCTTGTATGTTCTATCGCGACTAACGACAAAAAAATCGCTAGAGATTTTACCTTAGAAGCCGCATCACATCATGGTCGTATCATGGTAATCAATAGAGAAATGGCTAAGTACAGTACGGGTCACGGTTCACCACTACCATCCCTTACTCATGGAGGACCTGGACGAGCTGGTGGAGGAGAAGAGATGGGTGGCATGAGAGGTATAAAGCATTACCTACAGCGTACCGCGATTCAGGGATCGCCTACCATGGTATCTGAGATTACAGGTATCTATCAACCTGGAGCAGATTATATCGAAGCAGAGAAACATCCGTTTAGATATCACTTTGAAGATATTAGACCCGGTATGTCTATACTTACCCATAAGCGTACGATAACAGATTCTGATATTCAGAATTTTGCAAATCTCAGTTGGGATGTTTTCTATGCACATACAGATATCACTTCTCTCGAGGGAACTATTTTTGAGAAGCGAGCGGCACATGGATATTTTATATTGGCTGCAGCTGCAGGACTGTTTGTGTCTCCAGCAAAAGGACCAGTAGCCGCAAATTATGGCCTCGATGAATGCCGTTTTGTAAAACCGATTTATCATGGCGATACGATACAGGTAAGGCTAACTTGTAAAGAAAGAGTGGACAGAGACAGTCGTGGAAAAGAGCATCCTTCTGGCGTAGTAAAATGGTATGTAGAAGTTTTTGACCAAGAAAATGAGTTGGCTGCTTTTGCAACGATTCTAACATTAGTGCAGAAAAAATCTCCTTTTATCAGAATGGACAGACCGACTGTAGAAAAGTATATCGATGCGATTACGGTCGATATTAAACCAAAATGGGGACTGATGTCAGCTCAGCATCTGATCGAGCATTTTGAATTTATGAATCATATCGCTCTAGGGAAAATAGAATCAAAGATTACGACCCCAGCAGAGAAACTAGAAAAATACTCGGACAGTTTATGGAATTATTATCCGATGCCAAAAGAGTATAAGCACGAGTTACTCCGTAAAGATCGCACCGAGGATTTACGTTATCAAGATATGGCTTGCGCCAAAGAAGGATTTTGGAAATCATACAATGAGGTATGGGATTTTTACAAAATCAATCCAGATGGCGTTTTAATGAATACAGTTTTTGGGATGTTAGATAAATATCACATGCAACTCATGTTCGACAAACACATGAATCATCATTTTGAGCAGTTTGGGGTGTTGTAGATTATAAACTTAATTGCCTTTATTTTAAGTAGAATGTAGGTCTAGAAAATATCATTTTATAAAAAAGAAAAGCAACCTTTATTTCGAAGGTTGCTTTTCTTTAAAACTAGTTTTAAGACATTTTACATGTTATAAAAGAATTGCTCCTTTACAATTTTTCCATCCTTTACTTCATAGACACAGAGCTCATTCATTTTCTCTCTTCCTATTCCTTTAAATGTCGCATCCATCGTCATCGTCATACTAAAATGATCTCCGGCAACAATAGGCTCCCCTACTGTCGAACCATGAAATTCTTCCATAGATTCGTTCCAGGCTTTTCCTTTTGCCGCCATTTCTTCTAATCCATTACATACTTCCATCTGCGATCCTTTAGGTTCGATACTCACACAATCGGGAGCATAAAGTTCTTTATAAACCGTTTCAAACTCTCCCTTACGACAGAGGTCAGCTAGTCTTGTTGCAATTTCTTTTGTTGTCATTTTAAAAATTTTATAGTTTAGAATATAAAGTATAAGACAAAGATAATGTCTATAGTGGCAAATTATAAAGTGTGCACGGAATCATAAATTCTTTCTATCGATTCTTTCTTACTATTCGTTAGTCTTTTAGTTTTTCTTATAAGCTGCTTAATTATCTTTGCACTATGGAGGCATACGTAAAAAGAGAAAAATTGAAAAAAGGACTCGTTCAGATTACTTTTTTTCACCCTAAGCATAATTCGCTACCTAGTGATATCCTTGCTACACTAGCACAGACGATCACTGATGCTGGAAATGATGATGATGTAAAAGTCATTATTTTAAAGTCTGGAGGAGATCGTACTTTTTGTGCAGGAGCTAGTTTTGACGAGCTTATTTCTATCAATGATTACCCTACTGGAAAGAAATTTTTCATGGGTTTTGCAAACGTGATTAATGCTTTACGTAAATGCCCAAAACTAGTTATCGGTCGAGTACAAGGAAAAGCCGTTGGTGGTGGTGTCGGAGTAGCAGCTTCTGTAGATTATTGCGTAGCAACTAAATATGCCTCCGTAAAACTGAGCGAACTAAACGTAGGAATAGGACCATTTGTAGTAGGACCGGCAGTAGAACGTAAAATAGGAATTTCCTCTTTTAGTCAAATGACTATAAATGCGGATCACTTTTACCCTGCAGACTGGGCCAGAGAAAAGGGTCTTTTTTCTGATGTATATGACGATGTAGAAACTCTAGATAAGGCAGTTCTAGATCTAGCAGATTATCTTTTATCTACAAATCCAGAGGCACAGTCTATGCTTAAAAAAGCATTTTGGGAGGGCACAGAAAATTGGGATCAGCTATTAGAAAGCCGTGCAGAAAAATCAGGAAAATTAGTGCTTTCTGATTATACAAAAGAGGTTCTAGCAAAGTACGCCTCCTAAGTTATGGAAGCATTATACTACATCGATCTTATCGGTACTTTTGTATTCGCGATAAGCGGTGTACTGGCCGCCATTGAAAATAAATTTGATCTTTTTGGGGCGACCATCTTAGGACTCGTTACTGCAGTCGGAGGAGGAACACTACGAGATGTGCTTATCGGGGCGACACCTGTAGGATGGATGGAAGACATCAATTATCTGATCCTTATTTTACTTACATTACCTATCTGCTATTTCTTCCAGTCTCATATTAAAGGTTTACGAAAAACATTTTTTTTATTCGACACCTTAGGAATCGGACTATTTACGATTCTAGGAGTAGAGAAAACTTTAAACCTCGGACTCTCCCCTGCCATCGCGATTATGATGGGTGTAGTAAGTGCTGTTTTTGGAGGTATTATTAGAGATGTTTTGTCTAATCGTATTCCTCTAGTTTTTAGAAAAGAGGTCTATGCATTTGCATGTTTAGCAGGTGCAATCGTTTACTATATTCTGATCTCTTTTAATGGAACCTCAGAGATAAATGTTGTTGTCTCCATTCTGGTTGTCATCATTATTCGTATATTATCTGTTAAGAACAAATGGAACATTCCTTATAATCCACTGGCATCTTAGATGATTTTATTTAGATGATTTTATTTAGATGATTCTTATGTAATTTCTGACTTTTATTCATCTATATAAAGAATAAGGTTTAGGCGTGCAATGGCATTAATAGATCATTTTTTTCAGAAAGCTGAGCTATCATTACCTTAGCATAAAATCTACTAGTCGATATGAAAAATCTTACCCTACTCTATTTGCTTTTTTGCAGTGGCATCGCCTTAGGCCAGGCGTATTCTATTTCTACAGGCGTCATTATGGCCCAAAATACTGATACAGAATACTCCACTAGTTTTGAAAGTACATCATATCAATTTTTTGATGAATTTACTATTAAAAGAATTTACCAAAACGATAATCAATATCAACAAATCTATAAATCAAAACCAGGATTCTATATCTCTCTCTTACAGTCTAAAGCTATAAACGACAAATGGCAAATACAATATGGAATTAAAATCGACCAAGCCAGATTTAACTATGAGCAACAATATTTATCTGGAAGCAGAACATTATTATCGGAAGAAATGGTATCCTTAGAGGATAACACGACTCCTGTATTCTCCAGTAATTGCGATATTTTCACTAACAATTTTTCTGATATAGAAAGACGTAGTGGTACCGATTATAGCATATTAAACTTAAGCCTTCCCTTAGAAGTTACCTATCTATTATTTAACGACATATATCTAAGTTTAGGAGGGGCTTTGCTTACGCCAATAAAATCTAAAACAGAAAGAGATATCTTGATCTTAGATTCGGAAACTATAGATGACATAACCTATTGCGAGTATGTATTAGATGTGAGCATGGATCATTCTGGAGATGGACTTAGTAATTTACAATTTGCATTATCAGGACGTTTGTCCTACTTTCTAAATAAAAATATAAGCATCGATATCGGTGTATCCCAAATGCTAAGTCATCGTTTTGACAATCCACAAAATTCATTTGGCACGGCCTCCAGAAAAAATTATAAGCCATTATTTTCCAGTCTTGGTGTTTCTTACCATTTTATGACCCCTGTTAAAAATAAAAACGCAGAAATATGATTTACGAATTTAAAGGCTTCATCCCTGTTGTAAACGAATCCAGTTTTGTACATCCGCAAGCTGCCGTAACTGGAAATGTAATCATTGGGAAAAATGTATATATCGGACCAGGAGCTGCGATCCGTGGAGACTGGGGTGGCATAGTAATAGAGGATGGCTGTAATGTGCAAGAAAACTGTACAATACATATGTTTCCTGGGGTAACAGTTACTCTAGAAGAAGGAGCACATATCGGCCATGGAGCTATTATCCACGGAGCCAGGATCGGTAAAAACTGTCTCGTAGGAATGAATGCTGTAATTATGGATGAGGTGGTCATAGAGGAAGAATGCATTATAGGAGTCCTAAGTTTTATAAAAGCAAAATCGATCATAAAAAGAAGAAGCTTAATGGCAGGAAATCCTGCACGACTCATAAGAGAAGTTAGTGACGATATGATAGCCTGGAAAACAAAAGGAACAGCTCTTTATCAGTCCCTGCCCGGAGACTTACATGAACATCTTAAACCGGTACAACCGCTCAGAGAAATTCCTAAAAATAGACCTACGCAGGAATCATTATATACTACATGGGAGAAAATAAAAGCTCAATAATTTGTGGTAAAAATAAGACTAGATGGTTTTTAGAACTAAGTTTTAAATACAAAGTAAAAGAAACACTTGAAGTCTGTAAGACTTACTGTTATGGTATATAGAACATGAACTTTCATGGTCCTCACAAAACTCCTAAAAAAGAAAACATAAACTAAATACAGCTATTTTATATATTTCTCTTATTCATAAAAAGCCATCTTTGACCATTAGATTTCCTATTTTAGCAATCTCAAAAAAACTACCAAACATTGGCGAAAGCATCAAAAATATCTTCTAAAATCCTCAAGGAAGGATTTAAATATATCTGCACTGCTAAGACATTGACGGAAGTCTACGAGGAAAATTTTAAACTCGTTTCTAAATACGTCCATGCTACCTCTAGAGGTCATGAAGCGATACAGGTTGCAGCAGGTATGCAACTATTACCACAGGATTTTCTTTATCCCTACTATCGTGATGATGCGATGCTGCTCGGAATGAAAGTTACTCCTTTAGAACTGATGTTACAGCTATTTGCTAAGGAAGACGACCCATTTTCTAAAGGTCGATTATATTATAGTCATCCCAGTTTAAAGGATAAAAACCGAACTAAAATTCCTTTTAATTCGTCCGCGACTGGGATGCAAGCTATACCTGCCACCGGAGCGGCTATGGGTATACAGTACAAAGAACAGGTTAAAGTAAAATTACCAAAAACCAAAATAAAACCCATCGTTGTTTGTTCGCTCGGAGATGCCTCTATTACGGAAGGTGAGGTAGCAGAAGCATTCCAGATGGCAGCTCTAAAACAGCTCCCGATACTATACTTAATCCAGGATAATGAGTGGGATATATCCGCATCTGCCGATGAGATTAGAGCACAAGACGCATACGAATATATCAAAGGATTTAAAGGAATCGAAGCAGTCCAAATCGATGGAAATGATTTTACGACCAGCTATAAGACGCTAGAAAAAGTGATCTCAACAATGCGTAGAGAACGTCGTCCCTTTCTAGTCCATGCAAAAGTACCTTTGCTTAATCATCATACCTCAGGAGTCAGAATGGAGTGGTATCGTGATGACCTAGAAGACGCAAAAAAACGAGATCCTTACCCGATTATCATAAAACAACTGCTCAAATCAGGACTATCCACAAAAACCATAAATAAACTAGAGACGGATATCCGTAAGTCTATTTTAAAAGATTTTGAGAAAGCAAGAAATGCTGCAGATCCTGGTGCGGACGACTTATTCGAACATATTTTTGCACCATCACCTATTACTGAGGAAACGGGAAATCGCAAGCCAGAAAATGGAGAAGAAGTGGTTATGGTCGATGCGGCGTTACACGCAGTAGAAGAGATTATGAGAGGCGATACAAGGAGTTTACTTTATGGTCAGGATGTAGGAGCAAGACTAGGAGGTGTATTTAGAGAAGCTGCAACCTTAGCTCAGAAATTTGGAAGCGAACGAGTTTTTAACACCCCCATACAAGAAGCATTTATCGTTGGGTCCACTGCAGGTATGTCTGCAGTCGGCTTAAAGCCAATAGTAGAAGTCCAGTTTGCAGATTACATCTGGCCTGGACTAAATCAGTTATTTACTGAAGTCAGTAGATCTAATTATCTGAGCTGTGGTAAATGGCCGATAAGCATGATTTTAAGAGTTCCTATCGGAGCATATGGAAGTGGAGGACCTTATCATTCTGGATCAGTAGAGTCTATACTGTCTAACATAGGAGGAATTAAAGTTGCGTATCCAAGTAATGGTGCCGATTTAAAAGGGCTGATAAAATCTGCATATCAAGATCCTAATCCTGTAGTAATCCTAGAGCATAAAGGACTTTACTGGTCTAAAGTTCCAGGAACGGATATGGCAAAAACGATAGAACCAGATGCTGATTATGTTATCCCTTTTGGGAAAGCGAGAGTAATACAGTATGCTGATGCAGATAAAACATCTAGTGGACATTCTATCGTTATCATCTCTTATGGTATGGGTATACACTGGGCTTATAACGCTGCTAAGTCTTTTCCAGATCAGGTAGAAATTCTTGATCTAAGGACAATATCTCCGATCGATTATGATGCAATCTATAACTCTGTCAAGATGCATAACAGATGTATGATCGTGACAGAAGAACCTGTAAATAATTCTTTTGCTCAGTCAATAGCAGGAAAAATACAAGCCGAATGTTTTAAAGATTTAGATGCTCCTATAAGTGTAATCGGATCAGAACAAACACCAGCAATTGCATTAAACAGCGATTTAGAGGCGGCCTATTTACCTAATGCAAAAAAAGTAGCATCTGCGATTTCTGATTTGCTAGCATACTAAGAAACTACCTCTAGAGAAGTAAAACAAGCAGGTCCTTTTATTGGTCAATTTTATGACTTTATTTAGTTATTATTATCAAAACGTATCAATTAGGTTAAAAGCTAAGTGTCTAAAAACAGAACTAGTTTATAACTCTTTCATTATCATATGACATGATATAAATTTTCTTTTACCACCATTTCCAATAATGAGAAAATGAGTATTTCTAAAATGATTCTAAACAAAGTATAGGTAAGGCGTAGTAGAAACAGCTATGTTTTTTATCTGATTTTTAAAAGGAATCTGCTTATAACCACAATTCTCAAAATTCAATTTTTAGGCATTTTATCATAAAAGACTAAATATTTACGTCTCTGAGACCAAATTTCTTCTTTTTAGATACTTTAAAAGCCTCAATCTACTAAAAACTGTCATTTTAGTCTTTATAGACTATTATTTAATTGTATTTTTATCTTCTTGGACTATTTATTTAGTCACTTTAATAAAAATCTGAGTCTTAACTATAATGAAAACTAGAGAACGAATTATCTCATCCGTTATAAGTGCCTTTAACGAAAAGGGATATCACTCATTCTCATTAGCTGATCTGGCTCAGAAATGTAATATGAGTAGAGGAAATCTAGCCTATCACTATAAGTATAAGGAAGATATACTAGATGATATCTCTGTAAAAATGGTAAGAGACATAAATCGATTTCTAAAAAAGCGGATGGACTATCCTGCTTTCTATAATCTAAATCTCGATATCCGAACCTGTAGATTTTTACAAGAAAAATATCCCTTTGTTTTTAGAGATATGACCATACTAGAACATGACTCGATAAAAGAAGTCCTGACTAAATGGTCTAAAGAAGTGATCAAGCGTAATCTAAATGCCTTTGCTTACGGAATAGAAATCGGTAATGTAAAACCAGAACCATATGAGGGACTTTACTATCAGTTATCTGTAAATGCTTGGCTGATTACATATAATTGGCTCGCCCAGCAATATGTAAGACAAATCGGTGATTTAGAAAAAGCGGAACGCATGGTGTGGAGTACTATCATACCTCATTTTACAGAGAAAGGAATGGAAGCATTCTTGGCGTATTACGGAAAAGATTTTGTATCCAATTTTGGGATACCGATTAAACAATACATGGAATTAAAACATTTATTTTAAAATTAAAACATCAGAATGTACCAGTCATATTTTACCGAGGAACACGAATTATTTAGAGAAGGGTTTAGAAGTTTTTTAGCTGCAGAAGTAGTTCCTCATCTAGATAAATGGGAAAAAGAAGGAACGATCCCTAGAGAGATCTGGCCTAAGTTTGGGGAGATGGGATACTTTGGTATAAGGTATCCAGAGAAATATGGCGGTCTGGACTTAGATATATTTTACCTAGTTATCTGGTTAGAAGAAATGCAGCGTATTAATTCGGGTGGTTTTGCTGCAGCGATGTGGGCTCATAATTACCTTGCCATGACACACCTTTTAAAAGAAGGTAGCGAGGAAATCAAAGAAAAATATCTGACTAAAAGTATATCTGGAGAGATGATCGGATGCCTCTGTATAACCGAGCCATTTGGAGGATCGGATGTAGGAGCGATGAGGACGATGGCGATAAAAGAAGGAGATGAATACGTAATTAATGGTTCTAAGACTTTTATTACTAATGGTATTTATTCTGATTATCTAATCGTTATTTCTAAAATGGAAGATCCTGATAACCCTAAAGCCATGGGTGTATTTCTGGTCGATAGAGATACTCCTGGAGTCAGTGCTTCTAAATTAGATAAACTGGGATGGAGAGCCTCTGACACTGGAGAAATTGCTTTTGATAATGTAAGAATTCCAGCTACTAATCTCATGGGTGATCCTGGAAAAGGCTTTTATTATGTGATGCAGCACTTTGCTCTAGAGCGATTAATTATGGGTGTAAATGCCCATGCACGTGCAGAGTACGCGATCGAGTACACATTACAATATATGTCCGAGCGAACGGCATTTGGGAAGAGCTTAGATAAGTTCCAAGCCTTAAGACATCGAATGGCCGAAATGGCTACAGAAGTAGATATGATCAAATCATTTAACTATAAAATCGCAGAAAATCTAGATAAAGGAGTTTACGTTGTAAAAGAGGCTTGTATGTCTAAACTACAGTCTACAAAAATCGCTGACGAGGTAATTTACAGTTGTTTACAGTTCCTAGGAGGATACGGTTATATGGAAGAATATCCACTTGCCAGAATGTCTAGAGATAGTAGACTAGGACCTATAGGAGGCGGAACATCTGAGATCCTAAAAGAGGTTATCGCAAAAATGATGATCGATAAAAAGTCATACAAGAAAGAAGCTTAATTTAATTGGCTCTATGATGATCAGAATGAGTAGGTGATTAAATGCTAGGTATAATCCTAAGTTATGTAAGGATTGACCTTTTTGATTTTAGTGGATAAATTTTTAAAATCCGTTAAAAACAAAATAGTGTTTGAGCAAAACTAAGAATAGTGAGAATAAGATATGCCCATGGGATAGTATAATTAATAATTTGAAATTCAGCTGTTTATGCGAGTTTATTTTGTTTAGGATTTTAAGGATTTAGGAGCGTTAAGAAATCAAAACAGTCTTGAATTTTTGTTTCTTTTGATTCAAGGCAAAAGAAAAAGAGGCATTTGAATATGAACTTAAATGACAATCAGAATGGAATTGATATTTTTACCCACTCAAATCGATATAGTGCCATTTAATTTAACTAAAAAATAGTCCTATATCTATTAGGTGACTTTATCGATAACATGTTTAGCTGTTTAATGGGCTAGTCTACCATTATAGAATTATGATTTAGATGTTTTGGCTTTCGCCAATGTAAAACCATATACCTTATGGGATTTTTAAATGTAGAGATAAAAGCCAGTTCGGATAACCATAAAGAGATTAGAAAAATCCTGATAACTAATCATGCAAAATTTAAGGGAACTGATCACCAGATCGACACTTACTTTAATGTAGCACATGGTCGATTAAAACTAAGGGAAGGAGACATAGAAAACAATCTCATTCACTACATTAGAGAAAATAAAGAAGGTCCTAAACAGTCTAAGGTAACGCTCTTTAAATCTGATCCAGAATCTACCCTAAAGGAAGTATTATCTAACTCTATCGGCATCCTAACTGCAATAGATAAACAGAGAGAAATTTACTTTATAGACAATGTAAAATTTCATTTAGATACTGTCAAAGAACTCGGAACATTTATAGAAATAGAAGCCATCGACAAAGAAGGTACGATCGGCAGACATAAGTTACAAGAACAATGTCAGTTTTACTTAGATCTATTTAAGATCACTAAAGATGATCTTATTTCTGTTTCCTATAGTGATATGATTTTGGAGAAATCAAATTGATTCATTTTCCATCAATTCCTCTTACCGTTTTATACTACTTTTCAATCCTTATTCATTATCCTATTCTCAATATCATAGGACTATGATCGGAGTATTTTTGTTCTCTGTAACTGTGTAGATAAAAACACTCTTTTACTATATCTGATAGGATGCTCTGGATATAAGTATGATCATATCTATATCCATTGCCACGATGACTATACCATGAGTATTCTTTTAGGTCACCATGAATAAGCCTAAATGCATCCACGATTCCAGAATCAAATAAAGCATGTAGCTCATCCTGATACCAGAAGCTGGTTCCTTTTTGATCGATCTCATTTATCCCTATATTAAGATCTCCTACGATGATAGATGGTTTCTCAGATCGCTTTATTTCTTGCTGTAAAAAAGGGAGTAAAACATGCTTTTTTTTATGAGGTAAATAGCAACCATAAATCTCGAAAGCATCGAACTCTGCTTTAACAATACTATGTGCATAAGTCGGATCACTGTGCGGAAACCATGATCCTGTAAAGTCTATTTTACTAGCAAGCAAGACGGTATTTTTTTGCCTAGATGTTTCCGGAATTATCTGATGTGTATATCCTAATTTATCTAATTCCTTTTTAAGTAGAATACCGGTCTTATTATTACGATACTCGGATAAAACTAAGATATAAGGGTTCTCTGTTTTAAGGGCCTCTAGAATTTTTATATATCTAGAGCCTCCACCTTGCTGTATGTTCCATGATAATATCGATAGCATTTTTTAAAAATACAATGATTCTATCGATCTGTTTCTATAGAAATATGAGCTTATAACTAATAAACAAACTTATGTACAAAACCACCCATTATCCATCGTCCCGGCATGGTAACCAGATTAGTCTCTTTATACTCTGTATTAAAAAGATTAGTAACAGATAGGTATAGAGAACCCCAGTCATCCTTTAAACTTAGTCTTGTATCTAGTACCGAGTAGTCTTCTAGATTTTCTCTATCCAGATATCTAAATCTGACAGTATGATTAATAATGCCTACATGCCACGAAAAACCAGCTGACAGCTGATGGTTTAAATTTTCTAAAGCATATCTAGAAAAAGGAGCATCTACTGGTGAAGCTTCTGCATTTATAAAGGTATAGGACATATCTACATTATCAATTATGTATCCAGCTGGTACAGAGTGGTTTAGGCTTATATCTATTCCAGAAGTATTTATCTCTCCGATATTTATCGGCCTCCATTTTAAGGTGTCTTGCTGCTTAGTCCAGTCTATAAGATTTGTTCCCTGTCGTAAAAAATAACTTGCTTGTAGTGTGGTATGGCTGTTTCCATACTTTAGACCGAGCTCATAAGCAACAGCTTCCTCTGGCTGTAAAAACTCGTTGCCTTCATTTGCACGATCTGTATAGAATCGATCTGTATAGGTAGGTACTCTATAGGTAAACCCATAATTGGCGTAAGCCTTAAAATCATCCGTAATCTCGTATCCTAAATCTATTCCAGGAAAAAATTTATTATCAAAATCAGAGAAGTAGGAATAAACTATTCCAGGTGTAATATCCAGACGATCATTTAATAAATTAAATCGTTGTTCCATAGAAAAAGACAACAGCTGACGTGATCTTGAGCCTAAATTATTACTCTCTAAATCCATAGCATTAAACTCTACTCCTAGTCCAAAAACACCTAACCTATTAGTAACGTGAGAATTTATTTCTGCTAGATAATTATTAGAGCTGTGTAAATTATTAAAGAATCCTGGGTCATCTCTAAGAAAAACATAATCATCAGTATTACGACGGTAAGAAATCCTCGGCTTTATAATCCAGTCTCCGGCACTAATCCTGTAATCTGCACTAAGTAAACTCGTATTTATTTCCTCATACTGATCCATAAATTCTGGACTTGCATAAAAACCATTTGCCCCAAATTTTCTCCATGATTTAGAAGCCGAAATGGTCATCGGATTATCAGCTATTTCCATCGTACGCTGAAAGAAAAAACTAGTCACTGCATAGTCCGTATTATGTTTATAACCAGTAGAGGTATTTCTATTGAAAGCTATGAGGTGAGATGATTTTTTATCGGAGTATGTATTCGTGACATGCAGTCTCTCCGCATCATAAGTACCGATCTCTGCTCCTACCTCGATTGCATTTTCTAAAGATTTTTTAGTGATGATATTAATAGCACCAGAAAAACCATTCTGACCATATACACGAGCAGCAGGACCTTTTAGTATTTCTATTCTTTCGATGGCATTAATACCCAGTGGTAAACTCATAGAATGATGCCCAGTCTGAGGATCTACCATTCTTACACCATTAATTAAGAACAGGGTCTGATCAAAAGTACCTCCTCTGATACCGATATCAGACTGCACACCATGGACCCCTCGCTGTCTCACATCTACACCTGCTACAGTTTGTAAAAGTTCAGCTACGTCCCTAGCCGGGGTAGCCTCTATTTGCTTACGCGAAATAACATTTATCGTCCGAGAAGATTCTTTAAATGGAAGAGATATACGATTTTCTTGTATTACTATTTCGTCTATAGAATTACTCATTTGATCCCATTGGGCGGAAGCCAAAGTCGTCACAAATAAAGTCAAAATAAGAAGTGTCCAGTTTCTCATACAAAGGTTTTTTAAGAAGCAGCAAATATGGCTTTAAAAAAATAATTAACCTTAAAACGTCAGCCTTTTATTATTGTAAATCGATCTAGCAGACAAATCGCTTTTCTTATTTACTATGGCAACAATTTACATCCAAGCCTAATTATAAACCAAGCAAGATAAAAGGGGGGCAACTAGATCCCTTCTAACTAGCCTTTTTCTTTGCAGCTTCTATACTTGCTTTTAAGGCATCCATAATATCGACGACGTGCTTTTCTTCTGTTTCACCTTCGTTTATCGTAACTACCTCTTTTCCTTCAACCTTTTGGTTTACAAGATCTAACAATGCATCTCTAAATCTATCCTCAAAATCTACCTGATCAAATGATGTACTGAGTGAATCCACTAATGACTCCGCCAATTGCAATTGCTTTTCATCTACTTCCTCCTCTACGATATCCGGCACCTCTTTTATATCTCTCAATTCGTATGGGTAACGTAATTTATACATTACGATCGCTCCTTTATTGGCGGTAAGCAAAACAACATCTTCTCGATCTCTTAATATTATACGCCCTACACCTGCTTTTTTAGATTTTTCTAAAACCTTGTAAAACAAATTAAATGTCTTAGTCGCTACCTCACCATTAGGACCTACATAATACACTGCCTCATAACGAGATGGGTGCACCTCATCCTGATCCACAAAAGCCTCAATGTCAATAGCTCGAGTACTCTTTAATTTTAAAGCATTAAATTCTGACTGCTCAAAAACCACATATTGATCTGGCTCATACTCATATCCTTTTACAATATCTTTAGACATCACCTCCTCATCACAGCTCCGACATACTTTTTTATACTTGATCCTACTGTTATCCTTTTTATGAAGCTGATTAAACCTTATGGTATTTCCTGTCTCTACCGCATTAAAGATTTGTATCGGTATGGTTACTAACGAAAATCTAATATGCCCTTTCCAAATAGATCTCATATTTCTTGTTTTAAAGTCTAAAGATAAATTAAAGCTCTTGCTTAGATAGTATAAAACTTTGAGTGTATGATGGTAATACATATACTCGAGTGGACTCGAATGGATCTTAAATTAACAATTATAATATAGAGGTATTATAAAAACCAGAAACCATAAGGGCCTAGGAGGATAGACCTTAGGCACTGTATTTTACATATTTATAAAATTGATAAATTACAATATGTCAGCTAGATTGCAATTTTTGGAATGATTTTTGAAAATAACATATTGTAGAATATTATAATATGTTCTGCTTTTAGTAAAAGACTTTATAGAAGTTATAAACAGTATCACACATGAAAGCACTTTATAGCGTATTGCTAGCCGTGTTATTTATTTGGGCATGGAGCCTTAGTAAAAAGCACATCTGTAACCCTTCAGAATCAAGTTCTGACCCAGCGGAGGTAGTAGCTCCTATTTCCTCGGTAGATAAGGAATGTTATAGTTTAAATCTTAGGGACAAAAAATCATTTAATGTCAGTTCTGCTTCCAACTTTACCTTTAAATTATCAGAAAGTACTTTTATAGACCCTTCCGATGATTTACTGATAGCAACTTCTGAACTCATTTCTTATCTGGAAGAAAACCCAAAGCGGGCCATCCAGATAAAGGGTTTGTACTTAGCTACAGAAGAAAATAATACGGAAGAAAAATCTTTAGGATTGGCCAGAGCCAAAAATATAGAAAGCTTCTTTTTAGACCAAGGCGTTGTGGATGAACAAGTTCAAATCATCGGTAAAAAGGTGGATGACAGCTGTGTAGAAAATGATATTCTACTCAGGGGGTGTGCCATTGCGTTTGGCGGAAAAAAATAATCTATTCATTTAAAGAAAAACAAATAGCTATGTGTTATTGGCCATTATATTTTATGTTAGGAACTGCTCTTTTAGGGTGGTTAATAGGAAGATCTAGAAAATTAGATACCTCTACATACGATCTCCAACTTTCGTCGAAAGACAAACAAATTACAACACTATCCTCCGATTATAAAACATCAAAAGACAGATACTCGGACTTAGAGGCAAATTATAAAAAGCTAAATTCAAAGTATACTGAAGCCTTGAACGAAATTTCTGCTAAACCAGAAATGCCTGATGCCATTGTAAATACAGAGATCAGAGAAATACCGGTAGAAGTTATAAAAGAGGTAGAAAAAATAGTAGAAATAGAAGTTACCAAAGAAGTACCAGTAGAAACGATTAAAGAAATTATCAAAGAGGTAGAGGTAGTAAGGGAAGTTATTAAAGAAGTACCTGTAGAGACGATAAAAGAAGTGATAAAAGAAATCGAAGTCATCAAAGAAGTACCTGTAGAGACGATCGTAGAAAAAGAAATTATCAAGGAAGTAGAAGTGATCAAAGAAGTGGAAGTGATTAAAGAAGTAGAAGTGATTAAAGAGATAGAAGTGGTTAGAGAGGTACCTATCGAAATCTATAAAGAAGTAGAGGTCGTTAAGGGGATAGATATGGAGACACTACAAAAAATGGTAGCTGGTCTAGGAACTGTAGAATTATCTAAGTCCATTACCAGTGAGACAAGAAATATTAAAGAGGGAGAAATCGTAGAAAGAAGAGTCGTCGTAGAACCTCAAAAATTACGTAAGATAGAAGGTATCGGACCAAAGATTGAAAGTTTACTGCACGATGCAGGTATTAAATCTTTTGGGCAATTAGCAGAAGCAAATCCAGATAAAATCAAAGAGATCTTATTAGCCGCCGGTAACAGATATAAGATGCATGACCCGACTAGCTGGCCACAGCAAGCGGCTCTAGCAGCTGAAGAAAAGTGGGATGAACTAAAGGTGCTACAAGACTCTTTAAACGGAGGAAAGTAAGAAAGGATTTTTTTCCAATCTACTATCTATGAGGATTAAGCCAGTATTCGTGCAAGTGTTTAATCCTCTTTTTTTATTTCAGTTTATCGGTTTTAATATAATCCTCCTACCCTAGCCTTTATAAAAACTATAATTTATATCTGCTCTTTGTAACAGAGAAGAAGTCTTTATAAAAACAATAACTGATTTAGAAACATTTGATAAATATTAACAAGCATATAGTTCCATTAAAAAACAATAGCGACATGCAATATTTTTTATAATTTAAGATGAATCAATAATTTTTCAAGACGAAAAAAACGGATTGCTACAAATTTTGCAACAATCCGTAAAACCAGTAGTATTAAACCACTATTAATTATTTCTAGATTCTCCTCTTCTTCTTTTAGGTCTAGGTGCAATATTAAATTCCTCCTTGGATATAAATCCATCGCTGTTAGAATCAAAACGTTCGAAGTCTTTAAGTAAACGTCCGGTAACTTCTGACTTAGCTAAAAGTCCATCACCATTAGCATCCATTTTAAATACTTCATCTATACTAGGAGGAGTCCCTCTTTGATTTCTATCAGACCTATTTTGAGTTGAGTTTACCACTTCGTTTGTATCTGTTAATTCTTTTTTTGACCGGCAAGAAAATGCTAATACCATTATCAGACCCGCTAATACTAATTGTTTCATTATATTTTTTTTGTTATCAATCACATACCTTTTTAAATCAATCATTTTTTATTAGACTTAAAAGCTTCTAAAATCCTTCGACGATATTAACATTTATTAAAATTATTTATGGATGGTGGCCGCTTAGGAACATTCTCTTTTCTATAATCACACTACAATCCTGATAGAAATTAATTTAAGTTTTATATTTCTGAAAAGACTATTAAAAAAATGACCCAATGGAAAATCCAAAAGGGCCAAACCTACTTAAACCATTATTTTTAGAGACATTCCTTTTACCTAAGATTTTTCTTTTAAAAGACGACCTATATCTTCTTCCAATTTTTTGATCGAGTTTTTATTTAATCCATTATAGATTCCTCGGATATGTCTTTGTTGGTCTACTAGGATAAAGTTTTCTGTATGTAAAAACTCATCATCATCCTTTTCTAATCCTAAACTTTCCTCTACAAAGTATGAGTGTCTACCCATATTATATATTTCTTGTTGATCGCCAGTAACTAGATGCCATTTAGAATCATTCACTAGATATTCCTCGGCAAATGCCTTGAGCACAGGAACAGAATCTCTAGTCGGTGTGACAGAATGAGACAGTAGCATTACTTTATCATTTGATTTAAATTGCCTTTGTAGATCTACAAAACTCCTTGTCATTTTAGGGCAAATACCAGGACAAGTAGTAAAGAAAAAATCAGTGACATACACTTTGTTCTGGAAGGTCTCATTTGTGACGGTATCCCCATTTTGATTTATAAAACTAAAATCAGATACCTTATGAAAACTTTGCAATACGTTATCGTCTGGCTTAAGCCAATAAGGAGTAAAATCTGCATCTTTATAAAATGGGAGGTGATAATCGCCATCCATTTCTTTATTAGAAATAGATGGTTTACAACTAAATAAAAATACCAATGACACAAAAAATATCTTATTCATTCTGGCTTTGTAAAACTACTTCCTCATTTTCTAATGAAAAACACAAGCTTGCTCTTTTTAATCCAAAGATCCTTCCATGCCTTGCTTCGTAGTTATTATATAATTTTCCATTCTCTCTCCACGATTGCTGTAAACCGTGCTCCTTTCCGTTTTCTAGATTTATTTTTTTAAACAATCTCCCTGATTTATAAAATTGCTTTTGTGGGCCTTCTCCTTTTCCATTAACTAGAAATTGTTCTGATCTTAAATTTCCATTCTTCCACCAAGATCTGGTAATTCCTTCCTGAATACCATTTACATATTCACTGGAGAAACTTAGATGTCCATTATCAAAATACTTTAGGCTTTTACCATTTTTTATTCCGTTTAAATATTCAATAGATTCGGCCAAAGAGTCATTTTTATAATAATCTATACTTATACCTGTAAATGGTATATCATTATCATAAACAATTCCTTTTGCTCGATTTAATACCAACTCTGATTTAAGTACAGAGCGAATGATATTTTTCCTACTAGTAAATGTCTTCTCCATAGGACTTTCTTGAAAAGAATGACAAGAAAGTAACCCTATGAAAAAGATCCAACAAAATTTATTAGTTAATCGCATTTGGAGTACCCTGATAATCTCCAGGGAATAAAATGTAATATGCATTTAAGTACAAGTCATTTTGAATATGGTAATGATATTCGCCATCTTCATTATGCGGCGTAGGTCCAAAGTGACCTCCAGATTCATCCAAATCAGATGGATAAGTGCCGTCATAGTCTCGTCTTCCATAAAGAAAAAAGCCATCTGCAATTACCCCAATCAACTTATCATCATCTTCTGACCAAGCATGCGGCTCTAAATGGTAATGGTAACTCTGAGGACCTGTATGTCCTGCTGTAAAATCTAGACTGCCTACGGCATTATCTAATGGCACATTAGGTCCTTCTTCATCATTATAAATCACTGACCCACTAACAGCAAATCCTATCGCCCCTAAACCTGTAGCTGTAGGCGAATTTGCAAGCTGAGGATTAGTGGGAATGCGTAATGTATAGCTTCCATTAAAATCATCAATATTACCGGGAGCCATCATCTCAAATGAAGTAACTGTAGGTGCTACAAACAAAGGATGATCTTCCTCAGCTGCCTCTGTAACAATAACATTACCCATAGGGCCGTCAAGCGATCTCTCAGTCGTATTTGACCAATATGGAGATGTATGATCTGGTAATCCATTTGTCTCTAATACAACCTCATCACCATCCAGCGTAATCGTAAAATTGTCTCCAAATTCGGCAAAAGCAACATGTAATTCTGCATCAGAAGTAGATGGATCTTCGTCTTTACAAGACTGCAGTGACAAGACTACACTTAAAATTCCTAAAATACAGACTGATAAATACCTCATGTTCAATTTCATTTTTCTTTGTTTTATCGTTTAGACAACATAGTTTATAAAATCCTTCGTTATCTAAAAATATTTATCAGAATTCCTGCTTTTTCTAGTATCCAGTATTTGCTTAAAAATAAAATAGTACAATAACGAGCGATCGTAAATATGTATTTTGTAATCGCAAAGTATATTATTACACCAACCTAAAAAATACTCTTGAATCTTGTCTAATTATAAGGTAGGTCAAAATGAATGTAGATAATTAAAGCCCTAGAAATAGACCAGTAATCTTATCTACTAATTATTTCTTTCTCTGTCACCTTTGCCAAGTCCTGGTCTTCTCATCCTGTCTCCTTTAAGTCTATCAGAAAAAACATTATTGACTACTTCCCTTTTGAATGAATCAAAATGTAGTTCTTGTTCTTTACTAAGTATACTTTTAACCTCATCAAAGTGTGAGGATAGTGCAGATAATTTTTGCAATTCTAGTTCTTGGATTTTCGATTCGATTTTTTTCTTCTCACTCGGTTCCATTCCTTCTAACAATGACTTTTTTATCAAGGCACGTTGAGTCTGATTTAAAGCCTTACTCTTACTTTTATGCTTATTAATTAAATCTTGTAATAATTTTTCTTGATCTGAATTTAGATCCAGGACGTGATGAGGAGCTCCACGCGATCTATCGTTCTCTAGATGTGGACCTTTAGGTCTATTTAAAATAAAGAACGTAAGGATTAATAGATTTAAACATACTAATCCTACGATGATATACTTATATAATTTGGTATCGTCTTTCATAATTATTAGTATCCACTATAATCAATGATGCCTATCTCTTGATAACTAAGAACTGAGGATCCATCATTTCTCAAATTCGAATTTTCAGCATTAAAGTAATAAATACTTATTGCATTAATAACTAAAAGCACAGAAGCCGCAGCCATCATAGCAGATTTAGACATTCCAAAAACCCTAGTCTCTCTTAAAACTAATCGTTCTTCAATTATAGGAAACAAATCTCTTTTAAGTTTTGTCCTCTTTATATGTTGTGTACTATTTAATACTTCATCTATCCACCGATCTTTTTCCATTATATCAGTTTAATTATTTATTAGACAGTGATTATTTATTTTTCCTTCGATATTCATATATTTTTCCTAAGTCGACTCTCAATTTTGTTTTTGCTCTTTGTAATAATGACTCCGTGGCTTTTAAAGAAATTTCCATGATATCCGCTACCTCTTGTCTAGGCAATTCTTCTATAAAACTTAAAATAAAAGCAGTTTTCTGATTGTCTCCTAAAGAATCAATAGCTTTAAAAAGTATGGAAGCTTTTTCTTTATTTTCTAATGTAACTCCAGGATTTAAAAAGTCAGAAATTTGAAATTGAGAATTTTCTAGCGGACTCATCCTCGATCTCTTTTTCTTTTTTAAAAAATTAAGCGATGCATTTACTGTTATTCTATAAAGCCAGGTATTTACGGCTGAGGCCCCTTTAAAAGTGAACGCTTTTTTAAATACATTAACAAAAACATCTTGTGTCACTTCTTCTGCGTCTTGATCATTTTTTAGATAACTAATAGCGAGATTATATACCATACTACTATGGGTAACATAAAAAGCTTTAAAAGCGACTTTATCCCCTTTAGCTATTTTCCCTAATAATATTACGTCTTGTTTACTCAATGGTATCTATAAAGTGACAACGACTATAAATGTATCGGTATTTGAACTACAATTAAACCGTTTACACTTTCTAAAAAAAGTATTTTCCCTTAATTAATTTTATTGAAAACTTAGTTTAAAAACTAATTTCCCGGAGAAACTCCTGGGCCTACCGTAGTGTCTCTAAACCAAACTTCTGTGTAGCAACCATTTTCATACTGTTTCTGAATATCACCATCATAAGTTTCCGCTCCAGCACACCAGACCATATTTTTCTTAGGATCTTTTCCATTGGTTTGATTATAGGCTCCTTGTTTAAAATAAATGGTTTCGTTGCTATATGCGGATGCTCTTTCTGTTCCATCTTGTCCTATAGGAACAAATAACTTATTGACTTGGTCAGGTCGATCAGATGTCTTTACATATTCGGATGTTATAAGATTTTTAGTAAATGTTATAGTCTCATGTCGATCACTTTTAAATGTCAAGTACATAATACCGTTATAAACATTCACAGTGTATGAAAATTCTTCTCCTAGTTCAATTCCATCTTTTGGTTCCTCAGGAAAATCATTTTTACTTGTTCCTATTACAGACATATCATGACCCCAGACTGGAAGAGAATAATCCCATCTGCCGGAGTTATCATCACCTTCCGTATTTATCTCATAATTCCAAAAGACAGATCCTTTTTCATGACCTGGAAATTTTTTGTAAAATATTTTTAGTGGTTCGTTTTCATGTCCAGCACCACTATGTATTTGTCCGACTACAGTCGAATAAGATGCAGCCACTCTAGCATCTCCAGAAACGGATACATGCATCACTCTACAAGTACCCGTTAACTTCCCTCCTTCCTCTGGGGTCCATTCTCTTTTTTCATGTAATTCTGTTCTTGTATTACTCGAGTTTTTAGAAGTAACACCAGAGTTAGGTGTTTTGTAAACGACCCATCTTCTAGTACCGTCTATAGCAGTATAGAAGAAATTTTTATGTTCAAAGTCTATTAAGTCATCAACACTCGTTCCATCACCCATCAACATTTTAAATTTATCCATACAATCGATTACCTCACTCGGATATACGGTTTTACTACTAAGCCCATCATTTGCTGCAAAATACCCAGCATTAGATATCGCATCATCACTGATCATCATACTTGCTGATTTAAACCAAACTTCCGTGTAGTTTCCATCCGCATATTGTTTTTCTAAATCACCATTATGCGTTTCTGCTCCCGAGCACCAGACCTTATTAAGTTTAGGATCTTTTCCATTAGTTTGGTTATAAGATCCTAGTTTGAAAAATAGTCCTTCATTGGCGTAAGCCTCTTTACGCTCTACCCCATCTTGTCCAATAGGCACAAATAAATTTTTTACTTGCTCTGGCATATCTGAAGGCTTAGCGTATTCCGAATCGATCAGATTTTTAGTAAACGTTTTAGTCTCATGTCCCTCACTCGTAAATGTAAGATGCATCACGCCATCTTTTATTTCTATCTCATAACTAAATTCTTCTCCTAAAGCAATTCCATCTTTTGGTTCTGGTGGGTAAGAATTTTTATCCGTTCCTACTACAGAAAAATCGTAACCCCAAATAGGATAAGAATAATCCCACCGTCCAGAATTATCATCCCCAGCCGTATTGATTTCATAGTTCCAAAAAACTGAGCCTTTAGTATGACCAGGGAATTTTTTATAGAATAATTTAAATGGTTCGTTTTCGTGTCCATCAGCACTATGAATTTGTCCTACAACGACTGAGAATGTAGAGGCTACACGAGCATCACCTGTTGTAGCTACATTCATTACTTTAAGTGTAGCATTTAATTTTGCCTCAGTTTTAGGAGCCCATTTTTTTAATTGAGCTAGCTCTGTTCTCGTATTATTAGAGGTTCCGTGGGTATTTCCTGCATTAGGCGTTTTAAAAACAACCCAATCTTTTTTACCATCATTGGCGGCATAAAAAAAGTCTTTTTGCTCAAAGTCTATTGCGGGACCAGCATTGGTTCCATTTCCCAAGATCAAATTCCAATGCTGGAAAAAAGGGATAATATCACTTGCATAAATCGTATCCATGGCAATGGTACTTTTAGATTCTTTAGCAGAATTTGCACAGCCATTTAGTATTAAAAAAGTACTAATAATTAATAATGTAGATAATGATGTTGTTAGATATTTTTTCATTTGCTTCGTTTGCTAAAGACACTAATTTTAAAAAATCAATATACTGTTTTAATATAACCCGATCCTTAGAATTATTCTAAAAAATATAAGAACCTTACTTATTCTATTTTTATACTCTTAAAGATTCTCTGATTCCTACTTCTAAACCTCTTAATTCTGCTAGACCTCTCAATCTTCCAATAGCGGAATAGCCCGGATTTGTTCTTTGGTTAAGATCATTTAACATTTGATGACCATGATCGGGTCTAAAGGGTAATCTCATATCTATGCGATTAGACTCTAGTCGACTTGCTTGCTCAGAAATTAAACTTTTCATAACACCATACATATCGACATCTCCTTCCAGGTGATTAGCTTCATGAAAATTTCCGGCGTCATCTCTTTTAGTAGACCGTAAATGAACAAAATGTATTCTAGACCCTAGTCGTTCTACGATACCCACAAGATCGTTATCTGGAAGGACTCCTAAAGAACCTGTACAAAATGTAAGGCCGTTATGAATACTATCTACTGCATCGTAAATTTCTACTATATCTTTTTCTGTACATACGATACGAGGTAATCCCAAAATTGGAAATGGAGGATCATCCGGATGAATACACATAAATACACCTGCTTTTTCTGCTGTCGGAATAATTTCTTGTAAAAATGAAAAGAGGTGAGATTTTAACTGATCTTTATTTATATCATTGTAAGAATCCAGTACTTGCTGAAACTTCTTTAGTGTATATCCTTCCTCTGCTCCTGGTAACCCTGCAATAATATTATTTACAAGTTTCTCTTTATCTTTTAAGGATAAACTCAGGAAATAAGTATTTGCGATTTTTCTTTGTCTATCAGAGTAACTTTCTATCGCTCCAGGTCTTTTTAAAATAAATAACTCAAAAGCTGCAAAAGCAACAGCATCAAATCTCAATGCACTACTACCATCCCTATAAGAATAATCCAGATCTGTTCTTGTCCAGTCTAGGACTGGCATGAAATTATAACATATGATATCGATATCACAGTTACCTAAGTTAGTTATCGTTTTTTTATAATTATCAATATATTCCTGGCAACGTCCATTTCCTTTTTTAATATCCTCGTGTACAGGTACGCTCTCTACCACAGACCATCGGAGCCCTGCTTCTTCTATTTCCTTTTTACGTTTTAATATTTCATCTACGGGCCATACTTCCCCGTTAGGAATATGATGTAGAGCGGAAACTATTCCTGTTGCCCCTGTCATTTTTATATGAGAAAGGGTAACCGTATCGCTCGGACCAAACCATCTCCATGTTTGTTCCAGTCTAAGGGACGCTTGGTTATTTAGTAAGTCCATATTTAAATTATTTGTTGAAGGACTCCTTTGACTCCTATAAATGATGTAAAAATTGCAAACGCAAGTATTACAAATAAAATAATATTAGTAACAATAGAAAAACGATATTTTTCCATTAAATCTTTACGGTTACCGAGATACATAATACACCCAACGGTTAATGGAAGAATGATGGAATTTAATGCTTGTGATATGATCATTACAAATACAGGCCGAGCGTTAAAAATGGGTACTACCAGTCCTAGTAATGAAATGAAAAAAACCATGAGTCTATATTTAGGAAGTTTCATTTCTCTAGGCGACTGGTTATAATCGCACAGTAACCAAGGAAGCATTAATACATTTGGGAACTGAGAAGAAACACCTGCAGCAATAATTCCAAATGCAAATATGGCAACTGCCATTTTACCTGCAAGTGGTTCGAGTATTTCTATCATCTGCGAAGCCTTATTTAAACCTAGATTCTCAGGAAAAAGAGTTCCTGCGGCGGCAGCCATAATAGACATACTAATAACAAACATCAAAACCACAGAAACAATTGCATCCTTTCTTTGTGTAATAGTATCCTCTATTCCCCATCCTGCTTCTTTGACTAAAGTAGTTCTTATTATAAATAATCCGGAAAACACAGTGGTTCCTATAAGAGAGGCTATTACTAAAAAGGGTCCTTTATCCATATCATTAGTGACGGCTGGAATATTGGGTAATAACCCGCTTAATATCTCTTTAGGAGGAGGCATAAGGATAAAAAAGTTAACAAGAAAACATAAAGACATTATCGCAACAATAACGGCAAGTGATCTTTCAAAAAACTGAGTTTCCCCATTCCAAAAAATAAAATAAACAACTATTATAAAAAAGGCTGCAAAATAAACAGCCGGGATTCCATCACTTATAAATGATTTAGACCAAACATGAGATATATCTGCAACTATACCCATGACGCCCATTACACTACCCATAACTCCTGCCGTAAGCGCAATAATAAAGAATATCCCTATCCCTGGATGTATATGTTTTTTAAAAGCATAAAGAGCCGTCTCTCCTGTTACCATAGTATAACGGCTATATAGATTTATCATAAAATAAGTCGCGAGGCAAGAGGCGACTATAGTCCATAAAAGAGACATACCATAGGTTGCCCCTGCTTTAGCCATAGAAGTTACACTACCAGTTCCTATATTAAAACCCAGTAAAAAGATACCAGGAAGAAATAGAGCAATCGTTTTTTTTATTTGATCCATATGCGTTTTAAAATAGAATCATAAAAAATCACACTCCACTAAACGCACTAAAACCACCGTCTATCGGAATCACTATTCCGGTTACAAATTTAGAAGCATCAGAACACAAATAATGAATTGCTCCATTGAGTTCATCTGCATTTCCAAATCTATTCATAGGTGTATTATTAATAATTGTTTTCCCTCTGTCTGTATAGCTACCATCCGCGTTAGTTAATAAAGCTCGATTTTGATTTCCTATAAAAAACCCTGGAGCAATGGCGTTTACACGCATCCCATCTCCATACTTTTGAGCTAACTCTACAGACATCCATTTAGTAAAATTATCTATAGCAGCCTTAGAAGCAGAATATCCCATCACTCTTGTAATGGCTCTGTCTGCGGCCATGGAAGAAACATTTATAATAACTCCTTTTTTATGCATAGACATTTGCTTTCCAAAAACTAATGAAGGAATTATGCTTCCAAATAAATTTAAATCTACTACTTGTTTAAATTGCTCTACGTCAACTCCAAATACAGATTCATCTGGTCCTACAGTAGCACCTGGTTTATTTCCTCCTGCTGCATTAATCAAAACGTCTATCCTACCATGCTTGTCGATGATTTTTTTAGATACTTCTTTTAAACTTTTATCTTCTACTACATTACAAACGTAGCCGTCTATATTTTTACTAATTACTCTTAGGCTTTCTAATTTTTCTAAAAGTGGTTTCTCTTTATAATGCAATAAAATAACTGTGGCTTTCTGCTCTAACAGATACTTTGCTATTGCACCTCCAAGAATACCGCAACCACCGGTCACAAGGATTACCTTATTTTCAAGATTAAATAAATTCATGTTCTACTTTTTAAGATGGTGGATAACAGAGTAATATTTTAGAATTGTTTGTAGCAATAAAAGTGATTTCTGAGATAGCAGCGGAAATAAAAATTTTGTCACCTTGTTGATAACTATATTCTTTATCATTACAAATCATAATTCCATTTCCAGAATAAACAACGACAACATAGAAACTTGAATTACCTTTTATTGTATACTTTCCTTTTAAAAGCAATTCCCTCAACCCAAAGCACTCGGTGTGCTTTTTATTAAATAAGGTTCTTAAAGTATGTTGGCCCGAGTTATCAATAACTTTCGGCGTTATTTTCCAATTTTGTAAAGCTTCCTCTAAGGTAAAAGTTTCATAGTGAAAACATTCTAACATCTTTTCCTCACCTACTCCTTGATGAATGAGTGCAGGTCCCATTTTTAATCCACTGGGTGTAGTTTTTTCTACTCGCATGGTGTAATCAGTCGGTTCTTGCACCTCCATTAAGAAACAACCCGAACCTATTGCATGGGGAACTCCTCCATAAATCATAAAAGCATCTCCTGCCTTGACTTCGATTTTATGAAGGCAGTCCAGCATACCTTGGATATTTTGATTTTTAAAATGGGTTTTCCATAACTCTCGAGTAACATGTTTTTTAAAACCCATATAAACTACACTTTTCTCCCCTTCTACTTCTCTTGTATTTAAAACATACCAAGACTCTGTTTTACCAAATTCTGAATTAAATACTTTTCTAGCATATTCCTTATCTGGATGAACTTGGACTGTTAATCTTTCGACGGAATCTAACATTTTAATGAGTACACCAGTTGTTCCAAATTTTTGTGCTACGGTCTTCCCTAAGAACAATTCGAGATTGGACTCAATTAATTCCTTCAAGGTAAAATCACCATCCTCAGTTTGGATTATGGATAAACCTTCATTTACAGGTCTATCTATTCCACGAGCTGTAATTGTAGACATGATCCATTCCTCAGGTAAATTAGAATCTATCTCCGGATAATTTTTATTCCATTGATCTATAAGTGCACCTCCTTGATAAGTTCTCCAAACTCTGTTAGATAACTGCTTCAGTGGTATGTCCGCATAATGTTCAAGTTGTTTGCTCATTACTTAGGATTTTAAAAGTTCAATAAACTAAATAAGGAATAACCTCCAAAATCATCATAGCTGATATTTAGGCATCGAAAGTTAATTTTAATATTATGTTTATGATCTAGGATCGTACTCTGTTAATGATTGCTATCGCTTTCTCACAGTTAGATTGTATTCCAGCAAAATCACCAACAGCAATCATGTCTTTTGTAATTAACTTAGAACCCATTCCTACGCAAGTAGCACCAGCATCGAACCATCCTTTTAAATTATCTTCTGAAGGAGCAACGCCACCTGTAGGCATAATACTTGTCCATGGTTGAGGACCTTTGATTGCTTTGATAAACCCTGGACCATAGATTCCACCAGGGAAAAGTTTTACTACCTCACAGCCGAGCTCTTCTGCTTTACAAATTTCGGTTAACGAACCACAACCAGGAGACCACATTACTTTTCTACGATTACAAACCATTGCGATATCTTCTCGTAAAACAGGAGTAACTACAAAATTTGCACCTAGGGACATGTAAAGAGAAGCGGATGCAGCATCTGTAACAGAACCTACACCTAAGATCATACCTGGCAACTCTGTGTTACAATACTTAGATAATTCTCCAAAGACTTCATGAGCAAAATCACCTCTACTCGTAAACTCTAATAATCTAGCTCCACCATCATAACAAGCTTTTGTTACTTTTTTAGTTATCGCTATATCACTATGAAAAAACAAAGGGACTAGTCCAGTCTCTTTCATCACAGTTGCTACTTCTATTCGACTATAATTTGCCAAGGTATTTTTTTTATCTACTTACTCTTCCGCTAGCATCGCCAGCCATTAATTTTTCCACTTCTGATACGGTAACTAAATTAGCATCTCCTTTTATAGTGTGCTTAAGACATGATGCTGCAACCGCAAAATTTAAAGCTTTTTGGTTATCCGCTCCGTACTCTAGCATACCATATATAAGGCCAGCCATAAAGCTATCTCCACCTCCTACTCTATCCACTATATGTGTAATATCATAAGATGGTGCCTCATACAGTGTCTCGCCATCATAAAGAACACCAGACCAAGTGTTATGCGAGGCAGAAATAGAACCTCTTAATGTTGTGATAACTTTTTTAGCACAAGGAAACATTTTTTGTAATTGTTTCAAAACGGATAAGTACGCCTTTCCGTCGACTGTTCCTCCATGAGTTACATCGACTCCTTCTGGATGTAATCCAAAATGTTTTTCTGCATCTTCTTCATTACCTAATATCACATCACAGCCAGCAACTAATGCAGGCATAACATCTCCAGGCTGTTTTCCATACTTCCATAATTTCTTACGATAGTTAAGATCTGTAGATACAGTAACACCCATTTCATTTGCAACCTGAATGGCTTCTAAACAAGCATCAGCCGCCCCTTGAGAAATGGCAGGAGTAATTCCTGTCCAGTGGAACCAATCGACATCTTTAAAAACAGATTTCCAGTCCACCATGCCTTTTTCAATCGTAGACATTGCCGAATGAGCTCTATCATATACTACCTTACTACCTCTACTTACAGCCCCTGTTTCTAAGAAGTAAATTCCTAATCTTTCTCCCCCTCTTACAATATTAGATGTGTGAACGCCTCTTTTTCTCAACTCCATCAAAGCACAATCTCCTAAATCGTTATCTGGTAGCCGAGTTACAAAGTCACAGTGTAACCCATAATTAGCTAAGGAAACAGCTACATTACTTTCTCCTCCTCCATAAACAACATCAAAAGTATTTGCCTGAGAAAATCGCTTAAAACCTGGAGGGCTTAGTCGCAACATAATCTCCCCGAAAGTGACTACTTTTTTCATACTATATTTTTTACCAAATAATTATATTCCTAAAGCCTGACCACCACCAATCTGAATCGTCTCAGCCGTAATAAATGATGCATCTCCACTTACTAAAAAGGCAACTACTGATGCTACATCTTCAGGTTGTCCTAATCTTCCTAGCATAATATTATTTGCCCATGATTTAAAAACCTCTGGCTTAGTCGATTTAATACCGATATGGAAATTAGTATCTATCGTTCCTGGAGATACGGCATTTACACGAATTCCATACTCAGCTAGATCTTTTGCCAATGCTCTAGTAATTGTATTTACTCCAGCTTTAGAAGTTCCGTACATTCCTGCCCCTGGCCCTCCTGCATTCCATGCTGCATTAGACGTAAAATTAATGATCGTTGGGTGTGTTCCTTTTTTAAGATAAGGAATTGCTGATCTAGATGCGTAGAATACAGAATCTAGATTAAGTGCCATTACGGACTTATAAAACTCAGTAGTCATTTCTTCAAATCTTGATCTTCCTCCTAATCCACCTGCATTGTTAATCAAGGCATCAATTTTACCATACTTTTCTCCTATAGCTGTAATATTTTCTGTAACTGCATGTTCGTCAGTTACATCAAAACCATAGTATTCTGCCGTATAGCCTAAATCTGTTAATTCTTTTAATGCTGCAGCCCCTCTCTCATCGTCTCTACCGTTCATAAGAACAGTACATCCATGTTTACCTAATTGCTTTGCTACTTCTAATCCAATTCCACTTGTAGCTCCTGTAACAATCACTATTTTTCCTTGTAAATCCATTTTTAAATTTTTCTTTTTATTTATTAAAATATTTTTTTCTTAGTCTATCCTAATCGGTTTAATTTTAGGAATTAATAACCATACTGATGCAACTACTATTAATACCAGTACCGCACCAATAACGAAAACCAATCCGTAAGAATCAACTCCCATTTGTTTTCCAATATACCATGTTAAACCTGCAGCCGCAAATTTAGCACACATACCCGCTAAACCAGACAAAGTACCCACTGATTTTCCTCTCAATAAATCACTAGGTAAAGTCTGAATATTACCTATTGCTGTCTGAAAACCAAAAAGTATAACTGCCATAATAATAACGGCAATAACTGCATTTCCAGGACTACTTAAAGCCAGTAACGCTGGTAACATAATAGCACATCCAATTCCGATAGTCCATTTTCTTACTTTATTTACATCCCATCCTTTTTTAAACAGGGCTTTCGCCAATAGACCTCCAAACCAAGCTCCAAGCATAGCTCCTAAAAACGGAACCCATCCCAGTTTAGTAATCCCAGCAATATCCATATCAAACACACTAACCAAATAATTAGGTATCCAAATAACAAATATCCACCAAATCGGATCGATAGCTGCAGAAGCTAAAATTACACCCCAACTCTCTTTACGGGAAAGTATTTTACCATAGCCTAAACTTTGTTCCTCGACTGCATCAGCACTAGAATTACTTTCGTTTTCTTGACCATTTAATATATATTCCTTTTCCTCAGGAGATATCCATGGGTGAGATTTTGGAGGAGATTTTACCATTATAAGCCATGGAATCAACCACAAAAATCCAAGTAAACCAACGATTAGAAATACCACTTGCCAGTGTAAATTTTGGGCTAATAATCCGATTACAGGAATCGAAATCATAGCTCCAAATGAAGCCCCAAAATTAAATATCCCTTGTGCTACTGCTCGTTCGTCAGTTGGAAACCATTCTGCATTTCCTTTTGCCGCTCCCGGCCAGTTACCTGCCTCAGATACTCCTAACATTACTCTTACGAAAGAAAATCCTGAAAAAGTACTTACGATTGCATGTAATGCTGTCGCAAGTGACCAAAAACCAATAGAAAGCGCAAAACCTATTTTGGTACCTAGTTTATCAAAAATTCTCCCAAATAGTGCTTGTCCTAATGCATAGGCTATAATAAAATAAGTCCCTATTTTTCCATAAATAGCCTTTCGTCCTGCCTGATCAAGATCTGGATATAATTCTTCACCAATGTTAGATTCCCATAGCACTGAAAAAGCTTGACGATCAATATAATTTATTACGGCGGCTAAAGCGATAAGTGAGACAACCCACCATCTTAGTCCTCCTACTTTCTTTTTTACGTTGGCCATGATTCTAAATCTAGTTGTTCGTGACCTAAAAAGTCCTCTCGAGCTGGACTAAAAACATCGATTAATACACCTGGTTTAGTACAAACACAACCATGCATAACATGAGGCGGTATATAAAAAGAATCTCCTCCTTTTAAAATTCTAACATCATCTCCAATTGTCATTTTAAATTCTCCACTTTCAACATAAGTAGCTTGAGAATGATAATGCTTATGCATAACTCCGATGGCTCCTTCTCCAAACTGAACTTTGACTAACATAATCTTATCATCATAACCCATTATTTGTCTTTTAAGACTCGGGCCTACTTCCTCCCATGGAGTCTCTTCTCCCATAAAATAGGGTTTAGTAGGTTTTATTTCATCATGTGTCTTCATATATCAAATTTAATTTTTAAACATTTTATAAACTCCTTTCCAAGATACCTTTTCATTATCTAATTGTAACTCGTGCTTAGAATTTAATCGATTATCTACATTGGCTATAGCCAATTTCCAACTATCTCCTTTTTTACTTTTTATCTCCACTAAAGTATAAGCATGATCATCATATAATAATTCGACTTTATCTATACTAGAAAATGGATCGATAGGTCTTTCTGAAACTCGATTATAAGTCCCATGTGATTCTATAATATTAACAAAAGTTGCTGTCTTTGCCTCCTTTTTACGATGAATAAAAACAGGATCACTTCTTAGATTAAAATTAGGGTCATTTGCTCCTAAACGTGCAAACATTAATTGATCATTAGGATCTACGATAGAGCTCATGGTATAAAATTTACCATTCCCTATCCAAGTAATTTGAAACTGGTCTTTTTTACTTTGTCCTTCTGCCTCTTTCCACAAATGCTGATACCCATTTTCTTTACCTAAAGTTTGCAAACTCTCTGTACTCCTATCGTACTCAAAATCTGCCGAAAGTAAATGTCCCATAAACCATAACGGTAAGTCATATTGATTTACATTATCCGAGATAACTTTATAAATATCGATGACTATCGGATTATTAAAATTAGGGTCCTTAAGCAGAAATAAAGATCTATGTAATTTAGCACCTGGGGATGCATTATTATCTTTGGCACTGATCATCTGAATACTTTTATTAGAAATATCCGCAGCATAAAATTCAGGGTGATGCTTCTCTCCTCTTTTTACACTACCACCATAATGAGATTGCTCATTTACTACTATCGTATTATGTCCGATAGTTTGTTTCCCAAAAGTTTTATTCTCTGGAAGATATCTACCCCCACCTTTCTGATCTACATTTACCCATCTCACGGATCCGTAATCTTGAACAACTTCTCCGACATCATCATATAAGGAAAAGGACAATTTATCAAAATGACCATGACCCATTCCCTGCGCTGAATACTTCATTACAAGAGATGTTTCATCAGCTCGTAATACCGCAACACCACCTTCTGTCCCATCTTTACCATCACCGAATAGGACAGACCGTTGCACACACTTTTCTTCCTTTCCTTCTTTAATCGCTTTAGCTACAGCAAACCCTGTTTCATCAAGCAAAACTTTATTTTGCGTTTTTGCTACAGATAATAACTTAGGGTCTTCTCCTTTATAAGTATACATTACATTGACAGCTGTAATAATTTCTCTGGCTTCTATAGACATCCCTTTTAAGGCATCATTAAGCGGAAAGAATCTTCCTTGATTATCGGTTTGTAATAATAATCCGTTTACGGCCTTACTAAGAATTCCATCTCTATAATTTAGAATATCGAGTTCGGGTTTATTGTTATGAAGTCCTTTAGCAAAAACTAAAAATGGAAATATCGCATAACGTAAATAATAAGGGCCTTCTGTAAAATAACCCTCGGGTGCAAAAGAATAATCAAGTTGGGCTAAAAACCCTGCCTTTCTTATCCCCTTTACTTTAATATATCCTCCGTCATTATCTATCTCATTTGCATCTATTCCGTCATCTGTTAATCCGTATAATGACCATTCTATTAGTTCTGGATCATCCATTACTAATCCGATCATTCCTACCGCAGCATTTGCCCAAGTGCTATGATTATGAATTCTATTAAAAAACTTTGGATTGCCGATAGATAAAAATTCTGCAAATGGTCTAAAAAGATCCTTCTCCAAATGAGCTCGTTCTTCCTCTGATAAATAATTATAAACACAATCGTAAGCTTGGCTTACATATACTAGCCAGTTTGCATCATTTAAACACTGCCAAAAAATCTTACCAGTGGCATAAGATTTATTAGTAGGATGCAATGGTAATGTAGGGTACATTTTGGCGTAAGCCATTAAACTCTCCCTTACATATTTAGCATACTTTTCTTCTTGTGTAATCTGGTAAAGGTTTCCTGCTTTCTGCAGAATGAAAAAATTTCTTTTATGCCTTTGATGAGTATATCCACCTGCCATATCCTTAGGTATCGGCACGATAACACCTAAATCGATCTCCGCATCTACTTCTTTACGGGCTTCATCTAAAGCCTGATCAAAAAGCGGAATTGTACCTAGCTCGGAACGAATCAATTCTACCCCTGCAGACGTTAAAGTGAGACTAGGATGTTCCTGTGCAATACATGCAACACCTATAAACAGAAACAATATGATCTGAATTTTTTTCACTATAACTTTTTGGTGTTTTTAAAATTTACATTCGATTTTTGATAATCATTATCGTTACTCGTCATCATCTCACAATCATCAAAATCAATATCTTTTAATTTAATCACAGGATCACCTACGATAAGATGCAATTTTAATTTTCTGGAATCTTTAAATTTTAAATTTTCCATTTCCGCTAACTGTACACCAGATAAAACTACAGCTGCATCATTTTTATTTCTTTTGTCATGTCCCACATTCTCAAACTGCGAATCGCTCATTTTTAAAATCGGACCAAAAGTACTTTCATCTCTTCCACCCCTATAAAGATTTAAGGCTGAACCTCCTATATCTTTAAATTTAGAATCCGAGATTATTACATTTTCCACATTGTAAATTCCAGTATCATCTATCTCTTTATCCATATTAAGAACGTGTCCAGAAATATTTTCAAAAATACAATTAGCTAAGAGAATAGAATCCGCAAAAGTATTCTTGTATACTTTTAAAACATTAAAGCTATGATTAACATCCAGATCTTTAAACGTACAATCTCGGATCATAAGTTTATAGTTATTAATCATGGAATACTGACTAGTCCTAATCACAGCGTTACCAGAGTAATCGTCGCATTCTGTTCCATGAATAGTTAATCCTTCTAAGGTAAGCGAACCACCATTTTCGATATTAAATAAGGATGGTCGTTCAAAAGTTAATGTAGGGTTATCAGTCGATTTAATGGTAATCGTGTGATTTATATTTATAGCCTTACTCTGATGATAAATCCCAGATGACAATTCTAAAATATCCCCATCCTTGGTTTCTCTTATAGCTTCAAGTAAGGTGTTATCACCTGGTCGTACAGTTATAATTTTGCCAGTATTAAAGTGAATATGATAATCCTTGTTAGGATACCAAGCTACTCCAGTATTTGTCTCATTAGGAATTTCTTTTCTAGATTCAGGTCCTACGGATGCATACTCGTTACATTTTTTAATTCCGTTTACCGAGGTAAAAGTTAAATTCTTTTTTTCAAAACCTTCTGTCACAACTCTTCCTTTATTTGTAGGAAGTAACATATTATTACTTATGTAATTATTTCTAAAATCTATCCCTTCGATATCATCATAAACGGTAAAGACATCATCCTTTTCTTCATTATAAAAAATATTAGAAGTCATCGTACTATTTACAGGAGGTGCACTTCTCTCTGCATCGCTACCTGCACATAATTGTACATGGTCACAATCTACTAAGAGGTTATGACTTATATCAGAATCCGTAACTTGGAAATAACGATTGAGCGGGGAATCAGGGACTCCGTTCATCACAACTAAAGAGCCACGGAATCTCGTACCCGTTAAGCCTTGCAAATAATTATTCTTTACCGTTTGGGTTTTGTTTATAACTCTAATACCTCCAGTATTAGGTAATCTATTACCTATAAAATAATTGTTTTCTACTAAGGTCTCATTTCCGTGACGCATAGTTAGAGTTCCTTGACATTCATAAAAAGTATTATTTCTAAAAATGTTTTGACACGATTTACTAGAAATAATTTCCAGCTCTCCACTACATCTTTCAAAATAATTGTCTTCTACAATTGTATTGGAATTAGATAGAGAATAATGACTAGTTCCTATGCGCAAGGTTTCTCCACCATTAGATCCTAATGTGGGACGATATCCAAAATAATTATGATCAATCCTATGATTATTTTCTCGATCTCCATCATTTTTTAGCCTTACGGCCAATGTAACTCCTCTATTCCTTTTACCGACCAAGTAATTATGATCAAAGCGATTATTCTGACCATAAATATCTACCCAATAATCTGAATCAAATCTTTCTGGTGGATTATAATTATCAATTACACATTCCGTAACCCTACAAGAATTACAAGGCGTCGTTTTATTTTTTCTAAATGAAATTACGCAACTAGAAGACGTATGGCCATTTCTAAAAACAAGTCCCTTTAATACTATATAAGATCCGCCTATTTTAACATGAGACTGCCCTTCTAAAAACACTTTACCATTTTCCTCTGCTTCTATCATTATGAGGCTATCTTCTTTTCCGTTAGCAACTAATTCTAATTCTGCATCTTTCCATATCCCATTAGCTAAAATTATTTTATCCCCCGGACTAATTTCTTTTACTGCATTTTTAAATTCATCGACGTTTTTTACAAGTTTACCATCCGTAACCTTTACGCAACTCATGGTTAAGAACAAAAAAGCAAATAAAATCAATCTCATCTGTTAAGCTTCGTCTTAAAAAAAGGTTGGGACTTTATGTCCCAACTTCGTATGAAAAAACTTTAAAAAAAAATTAGTCTAATTATTAATTCTCAACAACCGTTTTATAGTATTTATACTTTTAAATCAAGTTTGGATTTCTTCCTAACTTATCCTCAGGTAACTGTAGCAAATAATCATTATGTTTTAAACCAAGCCCTTGAGCTTATGATACAAAATCACAAAAAGTTTCATTGTAGTTTTATCCCAAATAACAAATTGGTTTACCAATTAATTGGTCAACCAAATAAACGCATTTTTTTCTATAATGAGAAATATTTATTACTCTTATTTCTCATTTACTTAATTAGCACGGATTAAAATTCAGTTTATTTTTTTTATCCACATATAATAAATGGAAAATCCAGACAAACTAAGAATAAAACGAAAGTTCTGAATCCAATGTTTTCTTTAAACAACTCTACAAAACTATATCGTCGAAAACAAAAAAATACTAAACCCAAAGACAAAATGAGCTCATATAAAATCTCCAATTCCTAAGTTTACAGTATAATTCTCTAATTAACTTTATACTAATGTGGTAGTTTAGCCTTAATCTCTAAAAGTGTGTTAGTTTTTAACAATCTTACGTGTAGAAGTACTTAGAATTGAGTCATTATGACTTATAAATTGAATATTCAAAAGGTAAGTACCAGCTATCAATTTATCTAAATCAATCACCAGTTCTTTTTGATCTACAAAATACTCTTTTGTAAAAACGCTTTTACCATCTACATCCATAATACCAATGACGGATCTGTAGATTTCTGATGGTAAATTAGTCAGTATTATTCTTCCAGCTGTCGGGTTTGGGAAAAGAAGCATTTCGGTTTCATAATTTACTAGAACACCCGATAGTTCCCCAGGATCCTGATAGATAATAATTGTTGCTGATTTTGTCCCGTCGGAAATAATCACGGTCCCCGATCGATTTACATTCTCAGGATTTGCATCAATTGCTATATTGAGTTGAGCGTCTCCAGATCCAGATGAAAGATCCGTCGATATCCAGTTTAAACTAGTCGTTACTGTCCAATCTATATTACTCGAAATCATTACAGACCTAGTATCTCCATCTTTTCCAATATAAAGTTGCGAAGCATTTACTGCTATATAGTTGACTAAATTATCAAACAAATAGGAAGGACCTGTATTCATTTCCGTTGCATGCGGTTGTACAATGGACGTTGTTGAAAATTCAGAAGCACCAATAGCTCGATCAGATACCACCAAAGGCCGCGTCTCTTTCATCAAATCAAATGATATTTCATTGTCATAATCCATTTGAGGATATAAAGGAACAGATGGATAACCATCGCTGGCCGCAGAAATTATCGGACTGGTAGGTTCTGGCTGAAAAAAGCCTTCAATGTTTTCACTAAGCTGAGGGTCTAAATCCATAAGACCAACTGATGGAAAATCAATCCCCAGATTCCCGAATGAAAGATTACCAAGCCATGTTTCATTTCCAGTATCTTCTTGAAACAACTTCTCAGTAGGACTTGTAAAAATATTATTAGCAATAGTCACATTGGTAGGAGGATTATTTCCAATTCCTCCTAATCTTACTTCCTCGGAGTTAACAATGGTGTTATGGTAAATGTGAATTTCATCCAAAGGATCAACTGGGTCGTTCATTAGATAAATTACTCTTTTATCTAGTCCTTCAAAATAATTGTTATAAATAAAATGATCCGAGCCTTCTCTTACTCGAATCCCCCCCATATTATTTATAAAAAAATTACCGTATACGATTCCTTCATCTCCATGTCTAAGGACTAGTTCGGAGACTGGGTTATTTTCAAAAGTGTTGTATCGATATACATTTTGTCTCGACTTATGTGAGATAATTTCTCCGTCTCCATTGCATTGCGTAAAATAGCAATACTCTACTAGAGTACGACTATCTAAATCACCTTGTGTGCTTACTCCGATTCTTATCGGTTCTATACCTTGATCAAGACCTACACCTTCAAAATTCTTGAATGAACAATATTGAATTTTATGATAGCCTGGTTCATCATCGACTAATATGGAGAGTATATTCTGATTATCTAAGTTGAGTCTGTTTTCAAAGTTGCAATGACTAATAGTTGTTCTTCTAGACTCTTCATATACCCTGAGATACTTGAAGCTGGTATAATTTTGAATATTTATATGACTTATTAAAACGTCACTTCCATAAACTCGAATAACATCCAAGTTTCCAATAAAACCTCCTATGTATTGGAAACCTGAAAAAGTAACTTCATTGGCATTAATAACAACTCTAGATACTCCAGTAAATAAAACTGTACCGTATTGTTCGGCGGTTACTATTATACCATCCTTATCTAAGTCCATACGAGTATCAAGATACGTTCCCTCTTTCCATACTATAGAATCTCCTGTAGTGGCTAAATTTTGAGCTTCAATAAATTCAGCTCCAGACGATACATCATAACGGGTTTGTGCATCTAAACTATATGAACAAAAGAGGACTAAAGAAAATATAAGAAATTGTTTCATAGCATTACTAGTATTAAACCACGATTAATGTGTACCTAAATGACAATAGCTAAGTAAATTCTAATTTATCTTTTACAAAAAGTAACCGCTTTTATTGCTTCATAATAAATCTACTGTTTTATCAACTTACTAATATAGGATTTATCATTTCCTTCAATCTGAACGTAATATATACCGGACTGAAGCTCACTTATATTTAGTGTTCCTGTACTATTTATTTTTTTCTGGATGACTCTTCTTCCCGATTGGTCAAAAACAGAAATTGTATCATATTGTTCCGCATCTTTTATCGTCACGATAGATGCAGCAGGATTTGGAAAGAGTAGTACTTGGTTAAGCGTAACATCATTTACATTTAATGTCGAATCTCTCTCGCCTTCACCAAAAACTCTCAGTTCAGTCAGACTACTCCATAGACCGTCATATACATCCGCATCAGTTACTGTTATTTTTACAAATCGAGCTACCATACTGTCCACTTCATTAATGATAGGAGTAATCGATGAACCAGCTGATGTATTGTTTGTCCGATCTACCATAGTGGTAAATGGTCCATTTTCATCTAGAGAACCTTCAATGATAAATTGATAGGCTCTGTCTTCATAACAGGTTACCTCCGTTCCAGTTATCGTAATATTTCCATGTAAATCAACAGTTGCGGATTGAGGGAAACCTTGTACAGACCATCTTGTATTGGTATTATCATCAACCAATTTATCAGGAGTATTTGGGCCATCCGGAACCCCCGTACCCACAATTGGCTGGAACAATGCCCAGTTAAACTTAGAAGAAGGACTAAGAATTTTTATCGCAGCAGAATCGGTAAATCCTCCTTCCTCTGTTGTTACCGTAATTATTACCGTGCCCTCAGATATTCCAGTTACTAAACCATTTGGGCTGACTGTGGCTATACTAGGATCATCTGTTTCAAAAGTTACATTTTGATTAGTTGCATTTGCTGGCATTACTACAGCTTCTAATTGTGAGGTACCTCCTACAGCAATCGGTCCTTGCTCAACTAGTTCTACACCAGTGACATCTTCTGGAATGCTCACGGTAATTTTAGTACTTAAAGAAGTCTTAGAACCACCTTCATTATCTGTAGCCTTAGCGGTTAAAGTATATTCTCCCTCTGCAACATCTAACCATTCCAATGAGTAAGGAGCAGTCGTATCTTCTCCTAGTTTATTAGTACCTCCTTCAAAAAATTCCACTTTCGTTATTGTACCATCAGAATCTACAGCGTCTACATCTATGATAATATCACTATCTGGTAAATAATTAGAATTATTTATAGGAGAGGTTATAGAAACAGATGGAAAATAATTCTGTGGTGAACCATCTTTTTCAAAAAGTTCATCAAAATGTGCTGTCGCCACTCCATCATCCTGAAGGTAAACACCAGCTTTCCAATAACTTGGCCAAGTCCAAAATGATACATCCTCATTTACTTTTTCCTCCCCTTCATAATCAATAATCATTCTTCCATCCACTAATCGAATGTCACAGTTAAAAAATCCACCAGGATCTTCTCCAAGATCAATATGTGTAGTATTTATACCTACTTCATCTGTCTTTATAGCTGCCCACAAGTGATTGGCAGGCACTTTATTATTATGTTTATAAATTCTTAGCAATGGTTTATTAGGTCCACTTCCTGCACCTGCATCATCATGAATTTGCATTACGGTGACTTGATCACAGGTTTGTTCTACTATATCGATTCTTCCATGAAGCGATAGATTTTGATCATTGAGATCCCAATTAGTCTCATATCGAAGCTCTGTCCTACGACTATCTCCAGTTTGGTTGAAACGTATTTTATCTCCATCTACTACATAAAAATAATCTGGATGAGTATAACCACTGTTCAATGAGTTTATATCCGCTGCCGTAGAGCTAGTAGGAGCTTGAAGCTTACATTCAGCAAGGAATGGTTGAAATCTTGGAATATCAGATGGTGCCAGATATTCCGTTGGTGGAGTAGGAGCAAAATGAACAACATCTAAAGCATAAAAAGAAACTTCAGCGTATTCATTAGGATCACCTGCATTATTTTGATTATAGTTTCCTGCTTTAAAGTACATCCAATCGTCTTGAAAGCCACTGTTAGTCATATCGACTTCTTGTACAACGTCTGGCTTACCCTCTCTCATAATGGTTACTGTTAGTAAATTACCGATAGCCTTTATCTCATAGCTAAATTTTTCACCTAATGCTACGCCATCTACTGGGTCGGGAGCATTGTCAGCTCTGCTGCCGATCATATCATACCACTGTTCTGCACTGGTCGTTGGTTCATGTGCAAAATATATCGATCCTTTTGTATTACCAGGTAACTTACGATAGTAGATTCTGCACGGTTCATCATCAGATGCATGTATTTGCCCGACTATAGTTCGACCTATTTTACGATCCTCATCGGAAGTTTCCGACACGTGACCCACTGAAACAGTTGCTGTCATTATACCATCTACACCTCCAGCAGCTTCTTGGTTAGCCATTGTCGAAGAAGAAAATACCCAGTTGTTTTTATTTATTCCTTGAGTAGGAATACTGAAATCCAATCTACGCATCATTTCCCTCAACTCGTTTCTAGGATAGGCACTCCCTCCAGTAGCACCATCATTAGGACACCAAAAAACCATAGCACCTGTAACAGGATCCGTGTAGAACTCACCATCTACTTCATAGCCATCTACTAATTGGTCTGCGTCTCTTTCTTGTTGATTTGGACGAGTTAATTTCCAATATGAAAGATCGAAATTTCCACCTGGCGGTAGATTTGGGTCTAAATCTTGTCCTATTGCTGTATTAAAACATAAAGCTGTTACAAACAATAACAATATGCCACGACAAAAGGAAGAAGTTATAGAAAAATATAATTGTCCTGATTTTAAAACCAAATTGCTAAATGACACTTTCATAATTAAAATTTTTGAAAAAAGCCCAACGTCTACAAAACAATGAAATAATGGAATGGTTTTCTATCTCTTTCACAACTTTCAAGTTGGATAAATTTAAATTGGTAAACCAATTTAATAATAATATTTATTTCTTAGTGTCTTTTTTGATACTTACTCACCTATTTTAAGCGACATTTTATTTTCTTAACGAATAAAAGCAACAAGATCAACTAAAAAAAAGAGTCTTCCATCAGTGGATAGAAGACTCTTTATAAATTTATTATTCTAATTGACTAATAACCTGGATTCTGAGTCAAATTAGGATTATTTGTTATTTCTATTGGTGGAATAGGAAGTAAGTAGTCTCTTGATGGATCAAAATTCTGAGTTCCTTGTAACTCCGTCTCATAACCATTAGGTCCAAATACTTCATCACCCATTTTTCTTCTTACGATGTCGTACCATCTTTTTTGCTCAAAGGCAAGCTCTAGTCTTCTTTCCTCTATCACATCTGCTACCGTTGCTCCTGAGATATCAGCAGGCACTGCACTAGGTGCTCCAGTTCCATCTCCATCTCTTGCTCTTTTTCTGATCATATTAACATATTGATCCGCTTCAGATGTATTACCTAATTCGGCCGCTGCCTCGGCAGCAATTAAAAGCACCTCTGCGTAACGCATTAACTGATAATTAGATTCTGAGTCTCTACCGTTGTTATTTGCCTGAGGTAAGTCTCCTGCCATTGCAGTATACTTAGAAATATGAGGGCGATTGGTATTAACTGCATTGACACTAGAAAATTGAGAGAAAGGAATAACATTTCCATCCGTATCAATTACAGCCTCATCATCAAAATTGACATCCTTTCTATAATCTCCATCATCCCAAGTATCAAATACTGCTTGTGCTGGAACCATCACAGACCATCCTCCGGAGGCATAATATGTTTGCTGACCAAAGAAACCTGTAAAAGCAGCTAGATAATCTCTTGATTCATCATTATCGTTAACAGCAACGAAGTCTATTACAAAAATGGGCTCTTTAGAAGCATCTGTATTTACTGCATGGAATATATTTCTATAATCTGGTTCTAATGCTAGATCGTAAGTACCTGCTTTATTGATAATATCCGTTGCCTCATTATAAGCCATCTGGAAATTTTCTCTTGTAAGATATACACTAGCAAGGTATGCGCTGGCAGAAGCTTTACTCGGAAGTGCCCTATTCATACGAGAATTAGGTAACCATTCTTTAGCGTACTCAAAATCCGCGATAATGCTTGCATATACTTCATCAGCTGAAGTTCTTTCTGCTACAGATGCATCGATCGTAAGTGTTGTTTCATTTAAATATGGAACATCTCCAAAAAGTCTAACTAAATGGTAATAAGCAAATCCTCTGAGGAATCGAGCTCTACCGATCATCTCTTCTTTTACTCCAGCAGCTTGTTCTTCAAGAGCATCTACTTCTTTAAGCGTTTCATTTGCACCTCTGATCATTTGATAAAGACGTGGCCAGAAACTTCTTTCAGGCCTAGAAGGATTTAAAATCAATGGATTAGATGCTGAAACTGTAAATTGATCATGTTCAATTCTCTCAGCAGCCGTCCCTGGATTTCCTATATCCACCATATCAGAACGTAACATAAGAGTTAAACCCAATGCTCTAGACAGAAATGCTCTAGCATCTAAATGACCGTATGCACCAGCTATAGTAGTCTCAACGGTTTCTAAATTGAGAACTCTCTCATCTGGTTCTAATTGACTTAATGCATCTTCTTCTAAATTAGAACATCCAAAAATTGATAAACCAAGAATTAGAGTTAATAAAAATTTATATTTTCTCATTTTAATAATGTGTTTATTTAAAATTGCAAATTAATACCTAAAGTAATAGACCTTAAATTAGGATAGTTACCAAAATCATGACCTTGGACTACATTAGCATCTCCTCTACTTTCTCCTCCACTTCCAAAGTAACTAACCTCAGGATCCAATCCTGAATAATTAGTGAAGGTTAATAAGTTCTGAGCACTCACTGACAATCTTGCTGAACTAAATCCAATTCTCTGCATTGTTCTATTTGATAAATTATAACCCAATGCTACATTCTTAAGTCTAACATAGCTTCCATCTTCAACAAAACGAGATGAACGCTCTCTTCCTCTGATTGCAGCTCTCGGAATATCTGTATCTGTATTAGTCGGTGACCAAGCATCTAACAAATCTGTCAAACCATTACTGTCACCATTAAACAATTGAACAGCGGTAAGGTTGTAAATATCACCTCCAACAGCTCCTTGAAAAAAGATATTTAGATCAAAATTCTTATAGGTAAAATTATTAGTGATTCCAAAAGTAAAATCTGGATTAGGATCACCAATTATTTGTCTGTCATTATCATCGATTCTTCCATCAAAAACACCTTCATCATCTGCTAAATCTGTAAACAAAGGCTCTCCTGGTATAGGGTTTCCGTCATCATCAAAAGACCTATCTTCCAAAGCAGTACCTTCAGGAATAGCACCACCTTGATAAACTCCTTGGTAATCTAAACCCCAAAAAAGACCAATCGCTTCTCCTTCTCGCAATAAGTATGTATTACCTCCTGCGAAATAACCTGGAGCCGCACTAGCCAAAATTTCTGTTCCTGAAGATAGTTCCACTACTTGATTTCTATTTCTTGCAAAATTTAAATTAGTAGTCCATCTAAAATCACCTGTCCTAATGTTATTTGAAGTTAAAGAAAGCTCTATTCCATTATTATTAATAGAACCTACATTTCTTAAAACATCTAAATCTGTAGTTCCTAAGTAAAAATTAGAGGCTCTATCTATTGCCAAAAGATCTTCAGTATCGATGTTATAATAATCTGCACTTAACTGGATTCTGTCTTCGAATAAACCAAGATCAATTCCAACATTTGTTTGATACGATGTTTCCCACTTCAAATCAGGATTTTCTTCTCTTGCTAAACTAACACCAAAATCTCCACCAACCTGTCCTGGAGGCTGAACATCAAAAGTAGCGAGCGATTCATAAGGTCCGATTGCTTGATTTCCGGTTAGACCATAACTAGCTCTTAATTTAAGGTTAGATATTGTAGAATTATCAATTAAAAAACTTTCCTTTGAAATCTTCCATCCTAATGCAACAGAAGGGAAAATTGCATATTTATTATTTGCTGCAAAATTTGAAGCCCCATCCCGACGAACAGTTGCGGTTATTAAGTATTTATCTGCCCAGTCATAATTAACCCTACCAAATAAAGACTCAATCTCTGATTCAGAGAATCGAGAATCGATCGTTCGTTGATCAATCTCACCTGCCTCTAAATTATACCATTCAAATGCATCATTTAGTAATCCTCTTGCACCTGCTTCTAGTCCTTCCGTAGTACTTTTCTGATAAGAATGACCTGCAGTTGCTGTTAGATTTCCTAGCCCTACACCTCGCGTATAGGTCAAATAATTTTCATTAAGTAGTCTTGTTCTTTTTACAGATTCCAAAAAAGCTCCACCTGCTGAAAGCACAAAGGTTTGAGGTTTAAAATAACCTTCCGTACTATTTTGAGTTCTATAACCCAAAGTCGTTTTAAAACTCAGACCGTCTGCTATCTTTAAATCAGCATACAAATTGGTTCTTGCATTATCTGATTTTGTCTCGTTCCTTATCTGTGTCGCTACGGCCCATGGATTTTCTATACCATCTCCAACTGTGTTTTGCGAAAAATTTCCATCAGCACCAAATCTACCTACATCAGGCGAAAATCTGAAAGCTAAGGCTACTACATCGTCACCCCCACCGTTAACAGAACCAATAGCATCACTACCCGTCGATTGTGTAGAAACACCATTCTGCTCACTTCGGCTAACTACACTGTTCATTCCAATTCTTAAACGATCATTAACCTTTGCATCTACATTCGCTAAGAACTGAATTTTCTCAAATTCAGAATTTATAATGATTCCTTCTTGGTCAAAATAAGTACCAGATATATAATAGTTTACATTATCACTACCTCCTGCAACAGACAACTGATGATTTTGAGTATATCCATTTCTATAAATTTCATCTTGCCAATCCGTATTCTCAGAACCTTGAGCATAAGGTGCATCACCTGCATTTGTACGTATCATATTTTGATACTGAGCAAATCCATTGGCGTCAAGCAAGTCTAATCTATTAGTAGTTTGCTGTGAAGAATACACAGAATTAAGTTCCACTACTGCTTTACCTGGTTTACCCTTTTTAGTAGTAACTAGGATTACCCCTCCTGATCCTCTTGATCCATAAATTGCTGTAGCAGAGGCGTCTTTTAATATTTCTATAGATTCTATATCATTTTGTTGAGGAAAAGCAGCTCCTACAAAACCATCAACAACTACTAGCGGATCACTACTTGCATTAAGTGATGAACTACCTCGAACTCGTATCGAAATTCCTGCACCGGGTTCACCACCATTTTGTGTTTGTACTGCTACTCCAGCGGCACGGCCTTGTAACGCCTGTCCTGCATTTAAAACAGGGAATGCTTGAATCTCTTCGGACTTAACAGAAGATACACTACCGGTAACATCACTTTTTCTAACACTTCCATAACCAATTACCACAACCTCTTCTAAGACTTCCGCATCCACCCCTAGGGTTACATTTACGGTGGTTTGCCCATTTACTGGGACAGTCTGGGTATCATAACCAATGTAAGAAATCTCTAATACAGCATCAGAAGCAGCTTCTAAGCTAAAACTTCCATCGATACCTGTTGCTGTTCCCATATTACTTCCTTGAACAGTAACCGTTACACCAACTAGAGCCTCACCGAACTCATCGATGACTTTACCGCTAATGACCTCCTGTGCATTTACACTAACAGAAGTCAAACAGACAAATAGAACAAAGAGCCACATCACTTTAATCGAAGGACCCTTGAATTTTTTTAGTAGATATTTCATTTATTAAAATTTAAAAATAATAGTTTGAAAAGCCGTTTACCTCATGACCACCAATCAAAACTTTTAATAGCTTTTACTGACAGCTTAATATTCCCAACGATGTTTTATAAATCACCCTGTTAAAAAACCATCTCCATTAAAACACACTGAAATTGGTTTTTAAACTATCAAAATGCTTGACATCAAATTGGATAACCAATTTAGTGTAATACAATTTCCTAACCAAATAATTCTGATTATTTTCTAGATATAAAAACATTATGTTTTTATTTATATACGAATATGCAAAATAAGTTAAGGTGATTTAAGTTTAGCCCTATTAAAAATATGTGTAAAATCTATTAAAAATATGTGTAAAATTCGGAGCTTGGCCAAACATAGAATTTATCTATTCTTACACTATAGCAGTATTTTAATTTTAAACAGAGTCCCTTCTATTCCTTGAATTTCTAGTATATAAATCCCATTTACTATATTATCATAAGTAAAGAGATGCACTTTGCCCTCAAACATAAATTGCCGAATTTTCTGACCTTGCGTATCAAAAATCCTTACTGTATAAGTTCCTTCCTCATTCATCTTAATGGTGAATTCATTATTTAGTGATGGATTTGGGAATACTTGTATTTCTGAATGCTCCTCTACTTGCTCAGGTGGCGGTGGGTCACCACCGATAATTTTAATTCTAGTAAGGTTAGTATCTCCATCATTGTCAGTGGCAATAGCTTGCAGATAATGAATATCATGAGTAATGCTACGAATCGTATTAGTCAAGTTAGAGAAAGTATATGGTGCCTGATAGTCGGTAGCAATTAGTTTTCCATTGATAAGTAACTTAACACTTTGAATTATTCCATCCGAATCAGTTGCATTAATTTGAATATCACCTCCTTCCCAAGTAGACACATCAATCTGGCTCATGGGATTTACAAAACTCACATCAGGGATATCACCTTTAAATCCTCCATCCAAAAAATTGCCTTGGCCTGCCCAGGCAGCTAATTCTTCATAAATGTTACCCGATTGTTGAGCAGGAATAGTAACACTATTAACAGCGGTCTCGCCTAGTCGATCTTTTAACTGCTGTATATAAAGACTTCGTGGATGTACATTATCACCCCAACTTTCCCAGTATCCGTCACCCGTCTGTTCTGTACCAATGCAACCAATGCCCCAATTTATAGCCCCATGCGGACTATCTATCCTGAACTCTCCTTTATACGAATCTATATTCCAAAACATAGTTTGAGCACCTGCCCATCCATGACCAGTACCTGAATTTCCTCTATTCCAAACCCTCATAGAACCTCCACGAAGGTTATCAAAAAGGATACCTGTAGCCCATCTATGATGAGGACCTATATCTGAAAGAGCACTTTCTGCCAAACCATCTAAAAAAACATTTGGTCCGGTAACTCTAGAACCAGTCGTAAAATCATGTCGGCCCGTTTTTGCATAGCATCTTTGAAACAAATTTCCTATTCCTTCTTGAACAGCAAATGGATACCTTCTGCCTCCCGTTACAATAGATTTAGGATCAATATAAGCGCAATCCTGAACTGTTGTAAAATTAGCATCGTCGATGTTTACAGTACTGTATGCAAGATATTGACCAGTTACTTCCTTTACCCAACAATTTTCTGAATCCTTAAGTCTTACAGCTGTCCAAGCATGAGACTCATCCGAATTAGAATCATAGAAAGATTGGATTCTCATGTTTTCAATTCCACAATGACTGATACGTCTTGATAATTCAATTTTTGAAATAGTACCACCACCGTATAAATCTTCTATAACATCAATCATGGGTATGTTCACGGTTATAGTATTTCCAGATATCCCTGTTATTTCTCGTTCATGATCAATAGTATAAGCACTGGGTGTCCATTCCACACAGTCACTGTCTCCACCACATAATGTTTCTTGATCCATACCTATTTTATCAATCCATACCTGATTAGGTGTTCTGGTGACAACAATTTTATCTCCAACTTCAAAATCTGAAGCGTCTTCTACATCGAATGAATACGATCCAACGGGTACATAATTAGTAGTAATTGGTTGTACGGATTGTGCATTTTTATTTATACCACCTGCACCTAAAATCGTAATTACACTATGCTCCACTCTAGGGTTTGAATGAAGAACTGTACCGTTTAGTCCTTGCCCCTCACCTCTCAAGATTATTCCCGATTTTCTGATGGCTAGAATATTTTCTAAACTATAATGGCCCGCCTTTATTAAAATTACTCCTCTAAATCCGTTTTGATCAGGTTCAAGTGCAGCAACAAAATTTATTGCAGCCTGAATTCTAAGAGCATCATCTCCTTCCTCCGGAGTAACTGTTACTTGGATCGGAATGTCCGTAGGTAGTGGAACACCTCCACCCATAAAACCTGCATAAGAAAAATCAGGAATGATATTAACTTCATTTAATTGGCCTGTCATAGAGAAAGGTACATAAGTTAATTCACCTTGATCCATATAGACCAATTGAGAATTATTCTGCCCAAATATGGATTGCACACCAAGAAGGCTAATAATTAAAATAGCTAAATTTTGAACACTCATGATTTAAAAATAATCATAGTTAATCAGTTTACTAAAAATAAAATTTGTAATAAATAATAATTGGCGTAAGCCTTCAAAAAAATAGAATAATGAAGGGAAGTTTAGTTTACTTAAAAATAGAGCTATAAAAAATTAGAAAGGGGAACATCTAATAAGACATTCCCCTTTCTCGTATGGAAATTAATATTCCATTTATAAATTTTTAATGCTTGTTAGGTGATTATCCATCTTCACCTACAGAAGCATCCATAGTATTTTGATGATATGGAGAATCAACATTCAGATCCGGGTCTAAAAAATCCCCTGCTGTTCTTCCTTGGAAGTCATCCTCAAAAACTCTCATTTCAGATCCAGAATCCGAAGAATATATTACAATATTATCTACATGACACATCCCATCATTTACAGATCCATTATCAGAGTATTTCCATTGAATAGTATGAGCACCATCCATAGTAGCTGCTAAATGACCATCTACATCTCCAGGACCACCGTTAGTAGTACTTACAGCATCAGCAGTTATAGTCTGACCATCAATTATAACAGTAAACAATGGAGTACTTACACCATCAGCAGCCCATCTTATCTCAATAGGAACCCAAACGTCAGGCATTCCCTCTGGGAAATTAGCATTAGCAATAACATCATCGGACGCTCCTTCACGGTACTCATGAGGTGCATTGTCCTTCAATCTTACTTCAACAATTGCATTATCGCCACTTGTAGAAGTACCTGAAATGTTAATAAAAGCGTCTTTGATATCCATATCTACAGGACCTTCAGTTACTCTGTACATAAAAGTAACCCTTCCGTTTTGAATAGAATCAAAAGCTATTCTAAGTTCACCTGTATCAGATCCACCAGTAGCATCTCCTTCTGTATCAGTAATAGAAGCATATCTATTCTTAGGTGCTGTAACCATTATTGTCTCAGTAGATGTTCCTACTACTCCATCAGCAGCAGTAACCGTCAATGTTACATCATAAGAACCTTCTCCCGAGAATGTGTAAGTTGGATTCTCATCAGTAGACATTCCTTCTCCACCAAAATCCCATGATGAATCAAAAGAAGTATCAGTTATACCGTTTACTACAGAGTTATTTGTAAAAGTATAAGTTAATGAATTATTTGCATCAACCTGCTCTGTAAAACTGGCAACAACTGATGAAGAATCTGAATCCATCGGATCATCATCACCACAAGAAGTAATCAGGGTAAGTGACAAAAATAAAGAAGACATCAGAATGATGTTTCTTTTAAAATTAGTTATTACATTTTTCATGTTTGTTATTTTTTCCATTTATTACAAAAATATGATTAGTTAGTTTATACTCTGTTTACTTAATTCCTTAACGAACAAATACAGCGATTTGTGAATTGGTCTACCAATTTAGAATGAAGTAGTTAAACCGCCAAATATTTTGATCAATTTTTTAGTTGAAATAGCTTCTTATAATTTCAAACTAAATTCTAAAACATCTTTTAAATGTAATTGCATTGCTTGTTCAACAGCCTCAACATCTTTATCAATAATATGCTTTAATATGGTTCTATGTTCTTCTATCATTTTTTGTATCAGAGCATTATCACAAACTTTAAGCTGAGCAAAGTTCTTCATAATATCCGGTGTAATAATCAGCATTAAAGATTTAAGAACTTTATTTCCACTAGCCTCCGCAATTTTTAAATGAAATAATAAATCTTCTTCTATAGCGACATTATCCTTGGTCAATTTGTCTTCATACTGGACTAGTGCATTTTTCAAAGCTACGATATCGTCTGCTGTTCTTCTCTGAGCCGCTAATGAAGCCGCTTTAATTTCTAATAAAACCCTAGTTTCTACCAATGATGAAAAATCTGATTCTTCTATTGCCAAAACATCAGTAATCAATCCTTCTAATGCGGTAATCCCTAAACCTGATACTATAGTTCCGGACTGAGGCAGTGTCTTTAAAATTCCATAAAAGTCTAATTTTTGAATAGCATCTCTTACATAAGATCTTCCGATTCCAAATCGCTCAGCTAGCATTCGTTCAGATGGAAGTTTATCTCCCGGATTTATCTGACCCGAAGTAATAAGTTCTCTAATCTGCCTGATTATTTTATCAACTGGTGCTTCCGCTTTAATTTCCTTGAAATTTTCTATCATACTAATTCTATTCAGTTTATTATACTAAGTGAATCAACAAATTAGTCAAACAATATAAAGTAAAAATTTATGTAATCATCATTAATAAAAAAAATTCTGGTGATTACGATAAACTCCAAAAGTATTCAAAGCACTAGGGAGTTAGTTCACTTCTTCTGCAATGTCGTAGCTACTCTATAATTTTTGCTATTCGTTACGATTAAATCCAGATGGATCTTGTTATTTTAAAACCGTAAGAGAACCCTGTCTTTGTTCCATACTACAATCTCCAAACTCTAAGAACACAGAGTAAACATAAATCCCAGATTCGACGAATTTATCTTTTAGTTTTCCATCCCATCCAAGAGTGGAATCATTTGCTGAAAAGTCTTGATTCTGATACACAAGGTTACCCCACCTATCAAATATTCGAAGCATAGCAATAGTAGTACTTTGATTTTCTGTATAAACCGTAAAGGTTTCATTTATTCCGTCTGAATTTGGTGAAAAAACATTAGGAATATAGATGTTACCTATGGCTAATTTTGTTCCTAAGCAAGGCTCACATATTTCTCCAGTACACTCTATTATCCCTTGCATATCGTCAGCAGTACAATCATCACCATCATCACATGGCACGTAACTAATCTCACCTGTTTGGCAATTTACAAATTGACCTACGCAGGGTACACATACAAATCCAGTGCCCTCTATTTCCTCTTGAACATCATCTATTGTACAATCATTATTATCATTACATGGTATAAAAACAGTTACTGCATTTTCGCAATCACAAGGCTCTACCTCTATGGACATAGTAAAACTTTGAGAGCATTGATTTAAATCTGGCGTAAATGTAAATGTCTGTGTACCTGCTATCATAGTATTAATCGTTCCATCCCAAGTGCCAGTTACCCCGTTTAAAGAATTTGCTACTAATTCATTAGGAGCAACACCTAAACAGTAAGGTCCTAACTGATCAAATAGTGGTAGTTGCAACGAATTAATTACTAACTCTATATTATCACTGACCTCTAAACAAGGTCCGGATCCATCCGGATCATCTGTAGTTGCAGTTAAGATTACTACTCCATTTAGAATATCATTTGTTCCTGGAGTATAGGTCGGTGTTGTAGCTGTTATATTACTAAAAGTCCCATCTCCATTACTATTCCACGAAACCATTGTAGCTCCACCTTGTATTGTTGCTAATAAACTAATCGTTTCATTTTCACATATTGCAGAAATCGGATCTATCATAATCTCCGCTGGATCCATACAGCCACAATCATTTACTTCGATTTCCATCGTAACCAAAGTAGCACATGCTCCAGCATCTGGGGTAAAAGTATATATCGTCGAACCTGAACTACTGGTCTCTATAACACTATCCCATGTTCCTGTAATTCCATTCACGGAAGTGAGCGGTAAATCGTCTGGTATATCATCTATGCAATATGGTCCTAGCTGGGTAAACTGAGGAACTTCCTGAGACGTAATGGTTAAGACTATATTTGCAGCAGCTTCTACACATGGACCTATTCCATCTGGATCATCCGTAGTCGCCGTTAATAATACAGTACCAGTTGTGATATCATTTACACCAGGACTGTATGTTGGTGTATTAGATGTCGCATTATCAAAAACACCATCTCCACTACTTGTCCAAAGAAGCATGGTTGCAGACCCTCCTAAAATTCCGTTTAAAGTTATGGTCTGGTTTTCGCAGATTGCAGAAATCGGATCTATCATAATCTCCGCTGGAT
>CALLXF010000011.1 GCA_938015805.1 uncultured Saprospiraceae bacterium
CTCCATGTAGTTGATACATTTAAGCGAACAATCAATATAATAGGAACTACTATTAAAATTCCAATTTAAAAACACCGAACCTTAAGTTATTAAATCAATCTAAATTCAATTATTTCATTATAACATCGACATAAATTCATAGTTGGCAATCGTCGGGAATAGTTCTTATATGGTACAAAAACGGTGTTATCTATTTAATTAACTAAAAAGAGATAATCGTTAATGTACTATTTATATAAAAAACCCTCAATACTATGTCCTGCCCAGCCCTCGCCTTCAGTCGAATTAAATCTTTTTTTGACTTGCGAAATCTATTAGAAAAAAAACCATTAGATTTGAATATAAGCTATCAACTAAGATGCTAAGGTCATGGTGGAAACAAACGATAGCCCACCCACTCATGGCTGATGCATTGTAATTTAAAAATGAAAATTATTGAGAATGAAAACCAATTCGCATTGGACATTAAGTATTTCGAAACTATTAAAAAACTTCTAAGCTCCTCAACGGGGAGATTAATCTATTCCCCTAAGTTATTAGCCGAGCATCTCGGTACTAGTGTAAAGACCATCCACAATTATAAAGATCAAGGTCTTATTACGTACAGCCAAACCAATTCTTCCATTTTTTTTAGAGATGAACACGTCCAACAGTTCCTCGAAGAAAATCAAGTGATAGTTGAAAAGAACTCTTAAGACAATGGAAAACTTATTTCATAACCGCAGTTATATCTACCCGAAACAAACAAAGCCTAGTGCTTTATTAATTCGGGCAGGTGAGGGATAATTCTTATAGTAATAAAATTGTTTCTTTTACTTCATCTCCTCTTAAGCACGGTAGTAAAAAACCCAAAAAAGCTGAGGTAGGTAGAATAATAAACTCCTTTAACCCTAAGGGAATTTTAGAATTGCCAATTGAAGAATTTGCTGAAAAAGGCGTTAGTCATCCTTGGCTACCGTACGTTACTTCTAGAACTGTTAGTAACGACTCGTTTGTCAAATCTAATATCCTAACATTAGATATAGATAACAAAAAAAACGAAGGTTTCACAGTCGAAAAGTTTTTAAATGATTGCGATAAATATAAACTCGATTGTTCATTTATCTATACTACTTTTCAAGACGAAACTTCAAAAGAAAACTGGAAGAATGCTAAAAGATATAGAGCTGTATTTTTCTTAACTGAGTATATAACTAATTTCATACACTACAAAAACGCACTGCAATCATTACAAAATATTTTTAAATGTACAGATGAAAATTATAAGGCTCACATGTACTGTAATGGTGGAAAGTTCTTATGCTATTACGACTGGAAGAGCAGTATCAATCTTGAACAGCTTGCTTTAGTAGGTGCTACGAGCATTACTGCAAATCTCAAGAATAGTTCTAGTATCACAAGGAAAGCGAATAATCATTTCCAATCATTAGGAATAAATTCAAAAATAAAATACAAAGCTCCAAATAGTCCTTTAAAAGAAAAAGACCTAAAACTTCTTGTTGACGAATGCTTACTCCTTGGTCAATTCTTACACAAAAAATGCAAAATATATCACAACCAATTGTTTGGATTATTTCTCTTCTTTAAAAAATATAAAGGAGGGTTAAAACTTTTTAAATCTTGCATTAAGGAAAATCCTTTTATCGATAATCGAAAGATTATAGAAATAATAGGCTTAGGAAATGTTTATCTTAAGTATAATAATGAACAAGCAACAAAAGAGTTTCTTGACAAGAATGATCCAGCGCTTAAATACCCTAAATTATCTGCAATTCTCTCTACTAAGAAGAGCAAAGCAATTACCAAAAAACCAATAGATCTTCTTTCTATAAAAGAAATAGAAACTGTTTTAAAAAATAGTTTTAAAAAGTTAGAAACTAACAAGCAAAGTGTTCTGCAATTTCCTGTAGGTATAGGCAAGACCAAAGAAATAGTGGATATGCCTTCATTAAAAAAAACTGTGATAGCCGTACCCAATAAAAAACTATTAGATGAAATCGAATTTAGATTAATTTGTGCTGGGCATAAACCAGCAAAACTAATAGCTTGCGAAACTGATCGTTTACCCGAAAAAAATTTAGAGTATTATAAAAAATTACTAGACATCGGTTTAGGTGGCAAAGCAGTTGGATATCTCCGAAGTCTTGTAAAAAATCCTGATAAAATAGAATCCGAGAGTGAGTCCGATAACAAAGAGATTGCTTTTTATCTACAAAATTATTTTCAGGAACATGATGAATTATTATTGACTGAAGAACCTATAATTACTACCCACGCTAAATTACTCACAACCAAATTTGAGAATCATGACAAAATAATTGTCGACGAAGACATATTATTGAGTTGTCTATCAACTAAAGAAATAGCCGTAAAAGACATTGAAACACTCTACAAGTGCTTAAAGAATTCTTCCAATAATGGTCTGAGTAAAATAGTCGAAAATATTATTCTGAATATCGCAATGGCAGAAAATTACGATTGTTTTAAAATCTCAGGAAATAAAATAGCAACCTCCCACCAAAAAACTCTAATTAGAAAAATAATCGTTCAAAACAGAAATCTATTCAAATCACCAATTGGTTTTTTATTGAAAACCAAAGCGTACACTGTATTAATAGATAAAGAAAATAATTATAAAAAAATACAATGTATTCAAAAACAGAAATATCCACATAGCTCTAAAAATTCTTTATTTCTCTCTGCAACAATGAACAAATTTATATCTAGCAAAATCCTACCTAAGTCGTCCCATATTTCTATGACAAATGCTCAACATACATCAAAGAAAATGTATCAGATATCCGATAAAAGTTTTTCACGAGGGCAAATGAAAAAAGAAACATACAAGGAGCATATAGATTTAATTTGCCAAAGGTCATTGAATGAAAGTATAATCACATTCAAATCTCCAAAAATTAGAGAGCTCTTTGATGAAGATAAGTTAAGTAATCTATGTTTGGGGAATTGCGAAGGAAGCGATAAACTGAAAGGTAGAAAAATCTCAGTGATCGGAACTCCAAATTTTCCTCATTATACATATATACTATATGCATTAGCTTTGGGCATTAAATTTTCTCAAAAAGATACAAAATGGGAGAATTGTAAAATCACAGATGAAAGAGGAACTTATACCATCACAACATTTAAGCATGAAGAATTAAGAAAATTACACTTCTATTTTTTAGACTCTTTAATTATTCAAGCAATAGGTCGATGTAGAAGCCTTAGAGAAGAAAATGCAGAGGTATACTACTTCGGTAGTTTCCCAGTTTCTAGCTTAAAGCAATTGTCCTTTCGTGAGTATAAAGAATTGGATTTTTAGTAACTATATTCTGGTTATCCAGAATTATTGGACTAGAAGCACTTTATTTAAATATACTTTTATTCCATTATATAAACCTTTATAAAACTTACCTAGATTCGAAAATTGTAATTCTATATTTCGGATTATGGTTTCAAGAATATAACTACCATTATTTAGTAAATACCTTTCCAAAAAAGGTATTACATTTAATTAGCTAAGGATTGGGTTATAATTATATCAAACTTTATCATGAAATATTTACAGTATTTATTTATTGCATCAATAATCTTATCGACCTATTTAGAAAGCTTCAGTCAAAATTGTTTCGATCCTTATATTGACATCGAACTTTGTAATGACTTAGACGAATACTCATCAACTTCGGGGATAAAAAAAAGTTATAATGCAATCCGCAGCTGGAGACACATTACACCTTACAAGGTTTTAAAGACTTTACATTCTTTAGAAATCAGAAACAGCACGGAAGTAATAGAAAATTACCAATACGGAGAATTTACACATGGTGATATAATAACGAGTCAAGATTGCAGCAAATTATATTTTACAAATTTTATGGAAGCAGGATTATATGAATTTGATATTCTATGGCTTGATGATGTTTTCTTGGCTATTACTGATAGTGTTTACTGTGCCGATACTTGTCTTTTTATTGATTTCCAAATTGACTTTTTAAACGAATTGCCTTTTGAAACTGATTACCTTGACCAAATATGTCTTAACTATACTTGTGCAGAGTGCGATTTTGGAATTTGCGAATGTGATATTTTTAAACATGGTCAAGATTGCGCTGATTCTTATTCAATCCTAGACTCCGAATTGCTAAACCCAAATTTTTCTTATCATGTCATCAATAACAACTACGTCATACTGAATGATTCCGAATTGAAAATGATTACTGAAAGTGGTGAAGTAATCTGGAATACAATGATTCCAATTTTTAATACTTCTACTGTGAATTACAAATGGTTTAGGGATAAATTTGTCTACTATCAAAATAATTCCAATGAATTTTCATCAATTAATCTTATTGATGGAAGTGAAACCTCTTATCAAATAAATGAGGATATCGAAGAAATTTTCGACTTAGATAATTCCGAAATTCTACTTTACTCCTCTACCGACTCCTGCCACATAAGATCCAAATTAGATTTAAATACTATGAGTATTACTTCCAATCTTAACTTTCAGGATATTATAAATTTTAATTGTAATGATATAGAATATTACGATTTTAATAACGAGGTGTTTTATATAAGCTCTAATTATATCCACCCTGATTATATAGATACGTCAAGATTTTATGTAATACATTTTGATGGCACAATAGTTCTAGATACCATTTTAGAAACCAAGACAAGGATTAATTATAGCAATATAATAAGCTCTGAAAATTACATTGTCATAGACGTTGAACATCGAACAGAAGCAGTCTCAAATCATACAACCAATGAAAGATCGAATAAATTCGTCTACAAAAAATCTGGAGAGTTCGTAAACAGACCTAATGGTAGATTGTCCCCTTATAAAGTCAAAAAATTTTTTGAAACAAAAGACGGAAATTTAGCTTTTTTAAATGAATACAATTTTAGTAGATTATATCTTCAAATTGAGGATACATTGGGAACTATTTTATACGATCATGTCCTTGGTGAAGAGAACTTCAATGGGTTTCTCAATGTTGGAGGAAATTCTATTCTTATTAAAAACGGAACAGATTCACATATAAATTATATAACGGTTGATGACTACATAATCTCCTTTGATCTAAACAAAGAAAGCTTATATAGAAAACTACCATTATGTCTATTATATGATTATGCTCAAGACAATGATGGTGATGGATTTCCAGCCAATATTGATTGTGATGACAATAATTCCAATATTAATCCAAATGCTGAAGAAATTCCAAATAACGGAATAGATGAAGATTGTGATGGTTCAGATTTGATTTTAACAACATTTGAACTATATAACTCAGTCATAAAGATATTTCCTAATCCTGCCACAAATGTGATAAATATAGATGTAGAAGGTGACTTAAACTACATTGTCAATTTATATCATATTAACGGAATCAAGATCAATTCGCAAACAAACGCAAAACAATTCCCAATTGATTTTCTCACGACAGGTATATACCTTCTAGAAATAAAAGATTCGGAATCAGGTAAGAGTAGATTTGAGAAAATTGTAATTGGAATCTAAATCCTAAGGATTATACAATTTGAATTAGTTGGTTCTATTACCACTATATTTGATAAATATTCCTTTTAAATAGTCAATAGATGGAACTAAAGAGAAGGTAAATTGCACCAGAATTGCACCAGAAAACAAAAAAGCCCTGTAAAGACAGGGCTTAGAAGGATTTATTGTTGACCCACTAGGACTCGAACCTAGAATGACGATACCAAAAACCGTAGTGTTGCCAATTACACCATGGGTCAGTTTTAAATCGGACTGCAAAACTATAACAAAATCATCTTCTAGTAAAGTCTACAGCCGTTTTTTTTCTAAATACAATAGGTAATTTTCAGAGTAACTTTTTGACTCCTCTTATGATTTAAGCTGATAAATACTTTGCAGATTTCTTCCCAGGTCGTTATAATCCAGTCCATATCCTATTACAAAACGATCTGGAATCGTAAATCCGATATAATCAATAGAATAGTCGTAATTAAAAGCTTCTTCTTTAAATAGTAAACTGACTAAAGATATAGAGCTCGGTTTTAACTGAGATAACTCTTGCATAAAACGATGTAGTGTATTACCGGTATCGATGATATCCTCGATCACTACTACATCCCGATTTTCGATATTACTTTCTAAACCTAGTAATGTTTCTAAATTTCCAGTACTAGCTAGTCCGTCGTAGCTTTTTAATTTGACGAAAGTTGTCTCACAGTGGAAGTTTACCTGACGCAGTAAGTCCGCAGCAAAAATAAATGCTCCATTAAGGACGACAATAAAAATGGGATCTTTATCTACATAGTCTTTGGATATAGCCACACCCATCTCAGATACTCTATCTAATATGACTTCACGATCTAGATATGGTTCAAAAAATAAGTCTCCCGCTTTTACAATCTTGTTTTTATCTGAGTCCATGCTGATCTATAAGGTACACTAAACTAGTTATCGCTGCAGCACCCATCTTGAGCTCTCTTTCATTTACAGCATCGATGCGATCTACTGCAGTATGATGATAATCAAAGTAACGCTGAGAATCTGGCTTAAACCCGATCAATAATCCTTTCTGAGATTTGAGTGGATTTATGTCTGCTCCACCTCCCCCTTGTTTAAGGTATAAATTATACGGAGAGAATAAATCTCCAAACGAAGTAAAGTTTATAAAAAAGTCCTTAAATACATCATCTTCTGCAGTACAAGTAAAACCTCTCGGAGTAAAACCACCAGAATCAGATTCTATTGCAGCTAGGTGATATTCTCCTTTGGCATTGGATTCATTGGCGTAAGCCTTACCCCCTCCTAGACCATTTTCCTCATTCATAAACATGACACATCTGATTGTACGTTTAGGTTGATAATCGAGCATCTGTAACATCTCTATCACATCTAGAGCATGGACACATCCTGCACCATCATCATGAGCACCACCTCCTACATCCCATGAGTCTAAATGACCGCCTACTAGGATGATCTCCTCAGGAAATTCGCTTCCCTTTATTTCTCCGATAACATTATAAGAGGTCGCGGGAGGTAAATTTTTTGCATAATTCTTTATAGACACATTTACAGGCCGTTCCTTTAGCAGATGACTAAGCTGATTTGCATCATTAGTAGAAATAGCAAGAGCTGGAATTTTAGGGAAGGCTTCGTCATAAACACTTACTCCTGTATGTGGATGATCATCTTGAGCCAGGGTCATCGATCTGACTAAAACCGCTTTTGCTCCGTGCTTTGCAGCTCTAGACGCACCGTAAACTCGCTGATCGACTGCCCCTCCATAAGCACTAAATGTACTGATCTGACTCGGATCCATCGGCCGATTAAAAAACACAATTTTGTCCTTCAGTAAAGTAGATCCCATTTTATCTAGAGTATCTAAACTATACACTTCTATAATTTCACCATCCACACCAGTAGATCCTGTTCCGATCGTATTTCCCAGCGATAAAGCATTTAGTTTTTTACTTTGTTCACTGTGATCTGATGATTTTAAAATTTTAGACTTTGATAGGTTTGGCTTATGCCAATGTATAATAACTTCCTCTTCACCACCTCGTTGCCATACAGGAACCTCGCATTCTTGTAGCCATACACTGTCCATATCCATAGTTTGCATTATTCCTTTAGTATATTCTACTGCAGATTGTGCCTCTACTGATCCAGCTAGTCTTCCTCCTATGTTTTCGGATAGATAATGCAGTCTTTCATAACATTTACCACTTTGTAGTGTAGTATTGTAAATTTTTTTTATAAAAAAAGCATCATCATCTTGAGCTGATATCGGTAGAGCTAATAAAAAGCTAAGAATGAGATAAAACAAGGCTTTGATCATGGTTAAATTCTTTTTCTTAAAGGGCTAAATTAACAAAATAGAGATAGTGAATTTCACTTATTCCAAGAATGGAAGCATTTATGTGTAACTTTACGTGCTTATTACGTCTCAAATAAAACTTCTAAATAGAAGCAACCCCAACATGCTGAAATTGATGTTTATCAACTTACTGAATCCACTCATGACAAGTGGTGTCAAAAGTGCTTTAACTGATGACGAAGTCATCTCTAAGTATCTAGAGACAAGCGACCCTAAGTATTATTCTATACTTTATGATCGTTATTCGACCAAAGTTTTTAGTAAATGTATCTCTCTACTAAAGAGTGAGAGTCTTGCTGAAGATGCTGCCCAGGATATTTTTATTAAAATTTTAATGAATTTATCCAAGTTTAGTGGGAAGTCTAAATTCTCTACATGGATTTACTCGATTACGTATAATTACTGTATCGATATGATCCGTAGGAAAAAGAAAGACCCTAGCCTACTGGTAGATAATATAGCTGATACTCATGATGCGGTGGAGGATGTGGATGAGAAGTTTCTTCTCGAAGTAAACATAACTCGACTCAAAATAATACTGGAGGATATCCCTGTTGCGGATAAATCCATACTCTTGATGAAATATCAAGATAGTTTGTCGATCAAAGAAATCGGTGAAATATTAGATAAATCTGAGAGTGCGATTAAAATGAAAATAAAAAGAGCCAAACTTAAATTTAAGAAATCATATTACTTAAAATTTAAAGATTAAATATATGAGAAATAATTTTCAAGAACTCGAGAGACAAGAAATGGAGCAAAGAACGGTTCCTGCCAAAATTAAAAATGGTGTGGACGCACAAGTCGGGTTTTTCCAATTTATTGGAAGCCTATTTGAGTTGTATTTACCTAAAATGGTGGATCTATTTGTACATAAAATGTCCAGTGACTCAGATAACGCTCCTAAGAAAGCACAAAAAAGATATCCTAACAAGTAATCATTATATTTTTAAAACTCAACTTTCCAACATTCAAACCCCCAAATTATGCTTATTGTACTGTCCGTAGATATTACTGCAGTTTTTACTGATTTGATCCAAGGTTTTGCATCAGCAGTTCCCGGATTTATAGGAGCTATCGTGATTTTTATCGTAGGTCTTATCATTTCTAAAATATTACGTAAAGTAATCCGAACGGCTTTAGAAAAAATAAAGATTGATAAAATCAGTGATAAACTAAATGAAATAGATGTAGTCGATAAATCTAATGTTAAGATTAAAATCAGCTCACTATTTTCTACTGTAGTCTATTACTTTTCATTACTGTTTTTTACTCTAGCAGCCACAGAGGTACTAGGAATGCCAGTAGTATCTGACTTAGTAAAAAGTGTATTTACATTTTTACCTAATGTAGTAGCTGCCGTTATTGTTCTATTAGTAGGAATCCTAATAGCCGACGCAGTTAAAGGTATCGTGCAAACAGCATGTGAGTCTTTAGGGATTCCATCTGGAAAATTAATCGGAAATTTAATTTTTTATTTCCTCATAATAAATGTGATTATACTCGCTTTATCACAAGCTGGTATCAATACAGACTTCCTTTCCCAAAACCTTTCTATACTAATAGCAGGTATTGCTATGGCATTTGCTATAGGCTATGGTTTTGCCTCTAAAGATGTAGTTTCTAACTTTTTAGCCTCTTATTATTCCGATGGCGTTGTAAAAGTTGGAGATAAAGTTAGCTTAGATGGTGTGACGGGAATCGTAGACAACGTCTCAAAGTCGAACATCGTTATAAGAACAGAAAATAGTAAAGTGATCTTCCCACTTAATAGAGTAACCACTGAAAAAATTGAGATACATTATTAAATATCTTAATATTTAAAATAACTTTATTCGAAATTTACAATTTAAAAACAAACTAAGTTAAAATGAAAAAAATTATTTTGTTATTTGTTGCAGCATTTTTTGTGTCTAATATAAATGCTCAGACAATGGAAGAATTAAAAGCAATGCAGTCTGAAAAAGCAACTGCTGCAGCCGCATTACAAGCTGAGGCTGATGCTTTACAAGCTCAAATAGATAAATTTCCAGGATGGAAAATTGGAGGATTAGGAATAGTAGGATTTGATCTTGCTGATAATTCTGCTTGGTATCAATTAGAGCAAGCTTATTCAAGTCAAAACAGTATCGGTTTAGGATTTACTGCTTTTGCAAATCATGATGCAGAAAAAACTTTCTGGAGAAATGGTCTTACAATTAATATGAAACAACAAAATTCAAAGGAAATTGATACTGATGAATCAACAGAATCAATTACTGATAACCTTGCAATTAACTCTTTAGGAGGTTATAAACTAACGAGTAAGATTGCTCTTTCAGCTCAAGCTGAATACACATCTTCTGTTCTTAGTTTTAACGATCCTGGATCTTTAACATTAAGTGCTGGAGCAACATGGTTACCTATTGAAAATTTAGTGGTGATCATTCACCCTCTAGGTTATCAAATAAACTTCCCATCAGGTGATTTTAACTCAGCTGCAGGTGCTAAAATTGGTGCTACTTACCAAAAAGAAATTTTCCCAGGAGTATCTTGGAATTCAGACTTGAGTGCATTCCTTGCTTATCAGGGAGGAGAAAATACTTTTGTAGATCCAGCTACTGACTATTCAGCAGGAGACTTATCTAACTGGACATGGTTAAATGGTTTTGGATTTAATGTTTGGAAAGGAATCGGAGTTGGAGTTAATTTTGGACTAAGAGGAAATCGCCAATTAGTAGACGGTTACAGAGCGGCTGACGGTTATGTAGAAGCAAGAGATGATAAGGCTGACTCTGAAAATCCAGTGCAATTTTATTATAACTTAGGTCTATCTTACGGATTCTAAGAAATACTCAATTACAATTTAAAGATCCTGGCTTACGAGTAAGTCAGGATTTTTTTTATCCCTTTTTTAGTTCCCAAAAATATAATCCTATCTTGCCATTCTATTCTGAGAAATAGAATCTTATGGCAGAAAAAAAACTCTTTTTACTCGATGGTCATGCACTAGTATATCGTGCCCACTACGCTTTTATAAATCGTCCCCTATTTAATTCTAAAGGAGTAAACACATCAGCGATTACTGGTTTTGTACGGACCCTTTGGGACTTAATGAAAAACCAAAAACCGACGCATATTGCGGTCGCCTTTGATCTTTCCGGGCCTACCTTTAGACATGAGATGTTTCCCGCTTATAAGGCTAACCGAGATGCACAGCCAGAGGATATTACTACAGCCCTACCCATTATAGAAGAAATCATTAAAGCATTTAACATCCCCATTGTAAAACTTGCAGGCTACGAAGCTGATGATGTAATAGGAACCCTATCTAAACAAGCAGAGAAAGAAGGTTTTAAAGTCTACATGGTAACTCCAGATAAAGATTACGCACAGCTCGTATCAGAGAATATATTTATGTACAAGCCAGCAAGATCCGGTAATGCAGTAGAAATACTCGGTATTCCAGAAATCTTAGAAAAATGGGATATCGCAAATGTAGATCAGGTTATTGATATCTTAGGATTGCAAGGTGATAGTGTAGATAATATTCCAGGAATTCCAGGGATCGGTGCAAAAACAGCTGTAAAACTTCTTAAGTTATATGATTCCGTAGAGGGGCTTATCGCCAATGTGGATAAACTAAAAGGAAAACAGCAAGAAAAAGTGAGAGACTTTGCTGAGCAAGGACTGCTTTCTAAAAAACTAGCGACTATAGACTTAAATGTACCAATACAGTTCGATGCCACTAAGTATCATATCGACCCGATAAATAAAGAAGCACTATCCGCACTATTTAAAGATCTAGAATTTAGATCCCTTGCCCGTCAGATACTCGGAGAAGGACAAGAGCCTGGGACACAGCAAAACCTATTTGGTGGAGGACCAGCAGCTCCTATAAAAACATCTGCACCTACGCCTAGTTATACCGTTGTAGAAAATAACATCACTAACGTAAAACATACCTATCACTTAGTAGATGATAAAACATCAAGGCAAAAATTAATATCAGACCTCAAAAAACAATCTGTCATATCATATGATACAGAAACTACAGGCCTAGACGCTCATCAAGCAGAATTAGTAGGAATCGCTTTTTGTTATAAAAAATCAGAAGCTTACTACATACCTTTTCCTTCTGATCAAGAACAAACTAAAGCCCTATTATCAGAATTTAAAGATATTCTAGAAGATCCTTCTATTACGAAAATAGGTCAAAACATAAAGTATGATAACATCATGCTTAAATGGTACGGTATAGAAGTTCAAGGTGATTTCCAAGATACGATGGTCATGCATTATCTCCTAGAACCAGATCAGCGTCATAAGCTAGATTATCTATCAGAAGCATATCTAAAGTATAAAATGGTTCCTATAACCGAACTAATCGGCAAGGGTAAAAACCAACTCAGTATGAGAGACATAGATGTCGAGAAAGTAGTCGAGTACGCGGGAGAAGATGCAGATATTACATGGCAAGTCCACGAAGAGCTTAAAAAACTGATGGACTCAGAAAATGTAGATACTATATATAAAACCATAGAAGAACCGTTGATAAAAGTTCTGGGTGATATGGAATATGACGGGGTACGGATAAATCCAGATTTTCTAAATAATTACTCAGAGGTTCTAGGTAAACAAATCCAGGAACAGGAAAAAACAATTTATAAAAAAGCAGGTGTTGATTTTAATATAGCATCACCTAGACAAGTAGGTCAGGTACTTTTTGATAGATTAAAAATTCCGTACCGATGGAGAAAAACCAGCTCAGGTCAATACTCCACCGATGTAGATAAACTGACCGAGTTATCAGTAGATCATGAGATCATAAAAGATATACTTACGTTTAGAAAATATTCCAAGCTAAAGTCCACTTATGTAGATACGTTACCTCGATTAATCAATCCTAGGAGTGGTAGAATCCACAGTAATTTTAATCAGGCACGTGCCGCTACAGGAAGGCTCAGTTCCGATAACCCTAATCTGCAGAACATTCCGATTAGAGATGAGGCTGGACGAGAAATCAGAAAAGCCTTTATCCCTAGAGATGAGGATCATACGCTCATAGCAGCAGATTACTCTCAGATAGAATTAAGATTGATTGCAGAAATCAGCAAGGATAAATTTATGATGGAATCTTTTATACAAGGAAACGATTTTCATAGAGCTACCGCAGCTAAAGTATATGATGTACCATACGATGAAGTAACTCCAGAACAACGTCGTAATGCAAAAACTGTAAACTTTAGTATTACTTATGGAGCCGGGTCTACAAATCTCTCTAGACAATTAAATATAAAAAGAGGCGAAGCTAAAGAACTGATTGAAAATTACTTTAAACAGTTTTCTGGACTTAAAACTTATATGGATGAGACTGTAGCCTTTGCTAGAGAAAATGGTTATGTACAAACCCTTCTGGGTAGAAAAAGAAAATTACGAGATATCAACTCAGCAAATAATCTAGCTAGGTCTAATGCTGAGCGGATGGCCATAAACACTCCGATACAAGGAACCGCCGCAGATATGATAAAGCTGGCCATGATAGAAATTCATAGAACCCTCATCGCAGATAATTACAAAACCAAGATGATTATGCAAGTGCATGACGAACTGGTTTTTGACACCCCTAATGAAGAGATAGAAAAAGTAAGTGAGATGATAATCGATAAAATGAAAAATGCCATTCCATCATTAACCGTTCCGATCCTTGTCGAATTAGGAAAAGGACAAAACTGGCTAGAAGCACATTAAGGCGGTTTAGCGGTTTAGCGGGAGTCAAAAAATAAAGTAAATTGGATTTTAAAGAGAAGATATCAGTACAAAAAATTGCAGAGCTCTATAGTTGTCTGCTCCTAGGAAATCAGGAGATGATGGCTACCGGTATCAATGAAATCCATCGGGTTAGAAAAGGAGATATCACATTTGTCGATGTAGAAAAATATTATGATAAAGCATTAACATCTAAAGCGACTATTATAATTATTGATAAAGAAGTTCCAGTCCCTGAGGGTAAGACGCTCTTAGTAACGGATAAACCATTTTCTGTTTATGATGATATCGTAAAAAAATATCGAGATACCAGTAGTGCAATTATTACAGATTATCGAACAAATATCCATCCGTCGACCATTATAGAAACCGGAGCTATTATCGGTAAAAATGTAACGATTGGTAAAAACTGTTATATCCAGTCACACGTTTATATTGCTAATAATACGATAATCGGAAATCATGTCACGATCCAGGCAAACTGTTCTGTAGGAACTCAAGCATTTTATTTTAAAAAAGAAGCTGATACATATCTTAAATGGACCACAGGAGGACGTGTCGTAATAGAAGATCACGTCGATATCGGAGCAGGCTGTACGATTAATAATGGCGTATCCAGTAATACCATTATAGGCCATGGAACAAAGATGGATTGCCAGGTACATATAGGTCATGGCGTTATTATCGGTAAAAACTGCTTATTAGCCGCACAGGTCGGAATAGCGGGTAAATCAGTTATTGAGGATAATGTTGTTTTATATGGTCAGGTAGGTGTAGCACAAAATGTCAGAATAGGAAAAGGAGCTGTTGTATTAGCTAAATCAGGTGTATCTAAAAATTTACACGGAAGTAAGGTTTACTTTGGATATCCTGCTGCAGAGGCTAAAGACAAATATCGAGAACTAGCAACATTGAGACGATTAGCTAGAAAATAAAAAAGCGGCCAGGTAAGCCGCTCTTTATTTCTCAAATTCTAAGGTGTGTAGGAAAATCTACACTATAAAAGGTATTCGTTCTCGTTCGTATGATTAAGACGTCACTTCCCTTAGAGGGTCACATTTATCAGATTATTTTTTCCATTTAATATTACAACCCATACTAGGGTGCTGATTATCAGTAGGTTGGCCTCCAGAAATAACTTGATCTAAAGCGTCTCTAAGATCTTTTCCCGTAAGCGGAATATCATTTCCTGGTCTAGAATCATCCAGTCTTCCCCTATATTGGAGGGTGTCTTTACCATCGAAAACGTAAAAATCAGGCGTACATGCAGCGTCATAACTCTTAGCTACTTCCTGCGTTTCGTCATATAAATAAGGAAATGTAAAGCCCTCTTGATGGGCAAGCACTTTCATTTTTACAGGACTATCTTGAGGATAGTTTTCTACATCATTAGAACTTATGGCTATGAAGGATACTCCTTTTGCTTTGTACTCATTTGCCACTTTAACGATTTCCTCATTTACATGAATTACAAAAGGGCAATGATTACAGATAAACATTACTACTGTCGCTGTTTTGGATTTGAGATCCTTAAAAGAATAAACATTTCCGCTGATGGTATCGAGTAATTTAAACGATGGAGCTACCGTTCCGAGCTCTAGCATATTTGAGGGTGTAAGGGCCATAATTATTCTATAGTTTATTTAAGTAAGTTAAGTAAGTCTTTTATACTAGTTATCATGATGACATCTTTTATCTATACCCATAATGTAGGTATTAATAATATCAACTTTTTCTGCAGTATGATCTCCTAAAAATCCTGCTATGTCCTTAAGCTGGACATTATCATTGGCGAAAGCCAATATGCCCTCTGACTCTGGCATAAAACTGTAATGCCACTTTTCCTCATTATATCCACCAGTACGATGTTCTCCTTTCTTACAATACACCTGGCAGTATCCATACTCTTTAGCATGCTTTTCCATCCACTGATACATCTTTAATCCTTCTCCAAATTCAAACCACTCATTGTCAAAAGAATTTAAATCTATATCCGTTCCCCAGTGATGTCTAGAACTCCCAGGCATAGAGCTATATTCTAATATTTTTAAAGAACGAGCAATATCATCATTTATATCCTTAGCTGCATTAGTACCGTCAGATAGCTTACGTTTACCAGTCCATTTCTTTTCCCAGATTCCCTTCTGGTATTCAAAATTTCTAGCCGCAGACCTAATAGTTAACGTAATCCCATCATGGGCTGCAGCCCGATGCATTTTCTTAAATGACTCATAAGCATCCCTACGCATATACATACCCGGACGATCCGTAAACTGTTCTGGAATCAAAATAAAATCTTTATGATCCTCTGGAGAAAACTTACCTGTGATATAATCAACCGAATAATAATCTCTAGTCACAACTTCTTTTTTAATTGTATTTTTTATCTCGTAATCATCTTTAACAGCATGTGGAACTTTACTACTATTTGTAGAATCACAAGATATGATCACACCCAGAAATATCATAAACAGTACGCTTCTCATCAGCTGTTTATTTCTGGCTTTTTATCGATCGGGCAAAACATTCCGTTTTGTAAAATGAGTTCGGTAAGTTCTTCAGGAACTAATACTTCCCATCCTGTTTCCCCTTTACAAATAGCATCATGAACACTGTTAGGATAAATATGCAATAAATCAGTATTAGGGTTTTGTACTTCTACGATCTGCTGACTATCTAATAAGTGTCTATATAAAAAGCGTATTCCCTCTGGTACTCTTAAATTACTAGCGGTCATTAGTGTTTTCTGGTCATCTTCCAAAGCTGGATAAACATAAATTTTTATATTCCGAGTAAATAATTCTCCAAATGCGACTAACAATCTTCCGTCTTTATTATGCTCATATTTATGAGCGATGATATCGTGTAATTCCCTAACTCCGATGACAAGTCCTAGGTTTTGGATTTTATAATCAGACAGATAATTGATCAGTTTTTGATGATTACTACAGTTAGTGACCATTACTTTTTGACCGATAGCACTTAATAAATCTGCCCTAGATAAAAAATCAAATTCATCGATCTCTCCATCAATTTCTAAATTTTCTAAAGTCAGTTCGGCAAGCATTATAGCTCTATCCCCGAGCACATCTTTCTCGGTTTTAAACTGAGCTAATGATTTTTCTAAAACATCTAAACTCACTATTGTCGGTGGTTGATAATGACCTCTAACGACCATGAGATGTTTTTTATACAAAAACTCAGAAGCATGGATCGTATTTTTAGTCTCATCAAACATCGTTACGTCTGTTAGACCATGCTTTACGAGGTATAATCCCATAAGACGATTATCTATATACCTAAAATCAGGACCTTTTACCCGGATCATATCTACCTCCACTCTTCCTTTTATATGATCTACAAGGGAACATATAAGTTGATGCGGTTTATCATGATATTTAAAACAAGCATAAAGAAGATTTACACCGATAAGACCGATAGCCTCTTGCTGTAAACGCGTATCATTATCCAGCATTTTAGTATGTATGATCACCTCGTTAGGCTCATCTTGATTAGGGTCTAGCTGGAATCTGACACCTAGCCATCCATGACCTTTATTAGTTTTATGATAATTGATAGCGGATACAGTATCTGCAAAAACAAAAAAGCAAGTATCCGGTCTTTCTTCTTTTAAACGCTCCTCCAGTAACTCATACTCATGATCTAGCATTTTATATAAGCGAGACTCACAAACGTATCTTCCAGATTCCTCTACTCCATAAATAGCATCAGAATACGTTTTATCGTATGCCGACATAGTCTTAGCTATAGTTCCAGACGATGCTCCGACATGGAAAAAATTATTGGCTACTTCTTGTCCAGCACCGACCTCAGAGAAAGTCCCATAAATATTTTCATCGAGATTTATCTCTAGGGCTTTTTGCTCTGTCTGCTTAATCTTATATGTCATGTTTTCGTACTATGAGCCACAAAGATAATTTATACTATTTATGTTTAAAGATGTTGGGTATTTTTTCAGATATAATTTTTTAGGCTTTCGCCAATGTTCAGAAGACTAAAAAAGCCCAATGAGTAAGTTTTAACTGAGATACCAATCACTCATTTCTAGATGTGAAGCGGGTTACACTTGATCTGATCAAAAATACTGATAAATTCCTTTAAAAAAATGTAGTATATCCGTCAGTTTTGGTGTCTAATAAATAGATAATATGATGAACTGATGACGACTACTATTAAAACTATATTGATTTTTGCTTTCTTTTTTGTGTTGGTTTCTGGAACTATAAATCTAGAAAACCTAGAAAATTATGAAGATCAGATTATACCAGAATATGTAACCAGAGATAATACAGGTATGAATGAGATATCAGACGAGGGAGCTACTCTGGGTCGCGTTTTATTTTATGATAAGAATTTATCTACCGATAAATCTATCGCTTGTGCTTCTTGTCATTCACAAGAGTTTGCTTTTAGTGATACCAGTCAAGTAAGCACTGGTGTAAATGGAGTAACAGGTCGACATTCCATGAGACTAGTAAATGCTCGTTTTGCAGATGAAACAAAATTTTTCTGGGACGAGAGAGCAGCTACATTAGAAGAACAAGTAACAATGCCGATACAGGACCATGCTGAGATGGGATATAGTGGACAAAATGGAGATCCGAGTCTAGAAGATCTCATGGACGAACTAGAACAACTTGATTACTACAATGAGCTTTTTACATTTGTATACGGAGATCCAGAAATAACGGAACCTCGTATGCGTAGAGCACTAGCACAGTTTATTAGAAGTATCCAGTCTTTTGACAGTAAGTATGACGAAGGAAGGGCACAGGTTACCAATAATGTAATGCCATTCCCTAATTTTACAGCATCAGAGAACAGAGGTAAAATGCTCTTTACTCAGGATCCTGTTTTTGGGGAAGAAGGAAATCGTGTCGATGGAGGGATAGGATGTGCCAGTTGCCATAGAGCTCCTGATTTTTCTATCGATCCACTATCTCGTACAAATGGTGTAGTGGAAGAAGTAGATGGAAGCTTTAATTTTACGATACATAGAGCACCATCTCTAAGAGATATGATCAATCCATCTACGGGTTTACCCAATGGCCAATTTATGCATAATGGAGCTTTTGAGACTTTAGAAGAAGTACTCGATCACTACAATAATATCGGTAACGATCTTCCAACAAGTATTATATCACAGCTAGATCCTAGACTGAGATCTTTAAACTTCGGACAGAAGTTAAATATGACGGCTACAGAAACAGAAGACGTTCTTAATTTTCTTATAACGCTAACTGGTACAGATATATATACTAATCCTAAGTGGTCAGATCCTTTTGATCAAAATGGAAATATAGAAATTACTGACACCCCACTTTCTATCGTACAACCACATCAACTAAATTTCCAGGTATCTCCTAATCCAGCAACAGACTATATTACTATTAGTAACCAGTCAGATGCTCTAAAGACCATAGAACTCGTTACGCTTGATGGACAAATACTAGATAAACAAGATGCTGGTTTGGGGACTGATTTCACATTGGACGTAAGTCCCTACCCTACGGGAATCTACCTTCTAAAAGCTTATCTACAAGGTAAAGTTTATGTGGATAAACTGATGATAAATAGGTAAATAGAGGCAAATCACTTCTGAGCAATGTCGTGAGTCTTAAAACTGCATTAAAGAAAATCAGCTGTTTAAAGAGATTTTAAGTGTCCAAATTAATAAAACAGAATTCTATTTTATGGTTAGATTCTTAAGTCCTAATTGTCCTATCTTTGCATTATGTTTCCAGAATATGATGTAATAGTAGTAGGTGCAGGTCACGCAGGATGCGAAGCTGCAGTGGCAGCCGCAAATATGGGTTCTAAGGTTTTACTAGCCACTATGAACATGAATACGATCGCTCAGATGTCGTGTAATCCGGCTATGGGTGGTGTAGCTAAGGGTCAGATTGTAAGAGAGATCGATGCACTCGGAGGATATGCTGGAATCGTGACTGATCATACCATGATACAGTTTAGAATGCTCAATAAATCTAAAGGACCAGCGATGTGGAGCCCTCGGGCTCAGAGCGACAGGATGCTGTTTGCCGCTAAGTGGAGAGAGATGCTAGAGGAAAATACTAATATAGATTTCTGGCAAGAGATGGTCGTAGGACTTGTTATAAAAGACAATCGCTGTATCGGTATACGTACAGGCATCGGTCTGGAAATTCCTGCAAAATCTGTCATTCTCACTAACGGTACTTTCCTGAATGGTCTGATCCATATCGGCGAAAAACAGTTTGGAGGCGGAAGGGCTGGTGAGCGAGCAGCTACAGGAATAACAGAACAACTGGTAGAATTAGGTTTTGAAGCGGGCAGGATGAAAACTGGAACACCTCCTAGGGTAGATGGTCGTTCTTTAAACTGGGACCTATTAGAAGTGCAGCCAGGAGATGAAAACCCTTCTAAATTTTCGTTTACCGATACCCCTACTGTACAAAACCAAAGACCTTGTCACATCGCTCATACAAATGCTGATGTACATGAAGCACTTAAGGAAGGATTTGATCGGTCGCCTATGTTTAACGGTCGGATAAAAGGACTCGGTCCTAGATACTGCCCCTCAGTAGAAGATAAAATAAATCGTTTTGCAGATAAAGATAGACACCAGTTATTTGTCGAACCAGAAGGATGGAAAACTCCAGAAATCTATCTTAATGGATTTTCTTCTTCCCTACCCGAAGATATCCAGTACAAAGCATTGCGTAAAATAGTAGGTTTTGAGAATGCAAAAATGTTCCGTCCTGGATATGCGATAGAATATGATTTTTTCCAACCGACGCAGCTTAAAATAAATCTGGAAACTAAACTGATCGCAAATTTATTTTTTGCTGGTCAGATAAACGGGACTACAGGTTATGAGGAAGCAGGATCACAAGGCCTGATGGCAGGAATAAATGCTCACCTAAAAATAAATGAGGAAGAGCCTTTTGTACTCAAAAGATCAGAAGCATACATCGGTGTACTCATAGATGATCTGGTAAATAAAGGGACAGAGGAACCATATAGAATGTTTACCTCTAGGGCAGAATATAGAATACTATTAAGACAGGATAATGCCGATCTTAGGCTTTCGCCAATGGCAAAAAAGCTAGGAATAAAAAATATGGACGAACGCATGGAAGTCGTACATACTAAACTCCAAGACCTTAAAGATATCCAGAAATTTATCTCAAAGCTCTCAGTAACTCCTGACGAATTTAATGCTTTTCTGGCTAGCTCCGGATCGGCTCCATTAAAACAAAAAGTAAAAGCCCAGACCATTTTATCAAGGCCACATATCTCTCTCCGTGGCATGGAAACAGCACATGACGGTCTTAGACAATTCCTAAGTAAATACTCTGAAGAAACCATCCATCTTGCAGAAACAACCTTAAAATATCAAGGTTACATCCTGAAAGAGCAAGAGATGGTCGATAAGATGAATCGACTAGAAGAGGTGTATTTAAAAGATGATTTTGACTATCATGAGATATTAGCTCTTTCCTCAGAAGCCAGAGAAAAACTCACTAAAATAAAACCCCGAACCATAGGTCAGGCAAGTAGAATCAGTGGGGTCAGTCCTTCTGACATCTCTGTACTACTAGTCAAAGTAGGTCGATAGTTAAATGTGGAAATTTGAGAACGTGTAAATGGCTGTCCCTCTAGAGAGACGTTTTATCTAGGAATGTGTAAATGTGTGGTCGTCTAAATAAAAGATAATCCAAAGTATTTTTGTACATCCCGATCATAAGAGAGCTTTAGAATACATAGCAAAGCCTTTTAATTTTAAGGTTCGTTTTAAAACAACTAAAAACATAAACCATTGATCCTCCTAACTAATAAACCCATATACCGATACTCCTTTATACCTCTAAGTCATAGAGCCTTTAGACACCAAAAGTAAAAGCCCCGAAATCCCAAAACCTAACAACCCGGATACCTCGAATTCCATAAAACCCGCAAAACTTCTATCCGTTTCCCCATTTAAACAATTTATAGTATCTTGAAAGTTGTAAAGAAACTATAGAAAATGAGTGAGAGTCGACCATGGTTAAATAACTATCCTTCTGGAGTTCCCGTAAATATTGATAACACTCAATACGAGAACGTTAGCCAATTTGCCGAGGACTGTTTTAAGAAATATGAAAAGCTTCCCGCCTTTGAATGCATGGGCAAAAAAATGACCTATGGCGAACTAGGGAAAAAAGTAAATGCATTTGCGGCATACCTTCACTCTCGTGGGTTAGTACCTGGCGATAAAATCGCTCTCATGATGCCTAACTTATTACAGTATCCTATTGCGATGTTCGGATCGCTAAAAGCAGGTCTTATCGTGGTCAATACTAATCCGCTTTATACGGCTCGAGAAATGAAACATCAGTTTACAGATAGCGATGTAAAAGCGATCGTAATTTGCGAAAACTTTGCTTATAATCTAGAGAAAATTATCGGAGAGACTCGTATTACTATGGTCATCACCGCATCGATCGGAGAGATGCTCGGAACCATAAAAGGAGTGATTACAAATTTTGTGGTGCGAAAAGTAAAACGCATGGTACCTAAGTACAATATTCCTAACTGTGTCACTTTCTCTACCGCACTAAAAGTAGGAAAAAAGTTTTCTATAAATCCATTTGAAGATAAATTTGAGAACGTAGTAGTCCACCAGTATACCGGAGGAACAACTGGCGTTTCTAAAGGAGCAATGCTCACTAATGCAAATTTACTTTCTAATCTTACGCAATTATCCTTCTGGATGAAAGTAAGCCTAGAGGAAGAAAAGGAAGTCGCTCTTTCTCCACTTCCGATGTATCACATTTTTGCATTTGCAGTAAACTGTCTTGCAATGATGAGCATGGGTGCCCACACAATTCTAGTCACTAATGCTAGAGATCTAGACTCTATAATCAAAGAATTTAAAAATCACGAGATCACTTTTATGTCTGGTGTAAATACGCTTTTTAACGCGTTATTAAACCATCCTGATTTTGCATCACAAAATTTTAGCAAATTTAAGTTTGCAATCGGTGGAGGCATGGCTGTACAGGACGCTGTATCAGAAAAATGGAAAGAGGTAACGGGGAACTATATTGTACAGGGCTATGGACTTACAGAAACCTCTCCTGTTGCAACCGCAAATCCTTTTAACCAAGACTCACAACTAGGCACTATCGGAATGCCTATCTCGAATACCGAACTAAGAATCGTGGATGAGCAAGGGAATCCTTTGCCTCAAGGAGAAGTCGGAGAAATCCAAATTAAAGGACCACAAGTCATGAAGGGCTATTATAATCGTCCAGAAGAAACTGCAAAATGTATCAAGGACGGATGGTTCTCTACGGGCGATATCGGTATGATGCAAGCGGATGGCTACTTTAAAATCGTCGATCGTAAAAAAGATATGATCCTCGTTTCAGGTTTTAATGTCTACCCTAACGAAATAGAAGAGGTCATCGTACAACTAGATAAGGTCTTAGAAGTTGCCGCCATAGGTATTCCTCATCCTAAATCTAATGAATGCGTAAAAGTATTTATAGTAAAAAAAGATGATACCCTGACTTCAGACGAAGTGATTGCTCATTGCCGTGAAAATCTAACAGGTTACAAAGTTCCAAAAGAAGTAGAGTTTAGAAAGGATCTTCCTAAAACTAATGTAGGTAAGATTTTAAGACGAGCTTTGCGGGAGGGGTAATCTTAATGTATGAATTTGGAAATGTTGCGTGTCATGGAACGGAGATTAAGAGGAAGTATAGGCTAATATGCAAATTTATAAATGAACGTACTATGTAAATGAGGTTATTAATCAAACCCATTTCCATTTTTCTAATCCCAAACGCTAGAGACATAACGTCATCTATTATATAATCATCTCTCTCTAATCCTAGATAAAATTCCTATCATTTACCTAGAAGCCGTTACTCCACGACACGCTCACGACAAATATCGACACGTTCACGATATCTCATCATCATTTTTTCCTCTTTATAAATCCTTATACTTATTTTATTATTCGATTACGCTTAGGCGAATGTGTATACCTATAAGGAAACTGCAAAGTGTCATTATAAAAATGCTTATGAAAAAACTACTATATATTTTACTATACTCACTTCCTATGTTTTGTACAGCACAAGATGTAAATATTCCTGATCCTAATTTTCTGGCTGCCTTAATAGCAGAAGGTGTAGATACTAATGGGGATGGAGTGATACAGGTTAGTGAGGCAGCGGCAACAGATACCTTAAGAGTTAATAACAAATCTCTAAATAGTATGGAGGGGATACAAGCCTTTATAAATCTATTATATCTAGAATGTTCAGGAAATCCCAGTCTTATAAATTTAGATCTAAGTCTAAATACAAAGCTCACTGGAATTTTTTGTCACTCTAATAATTTAAAAACATTAGATGTAAGTCAAAATAATTTACTCCAAAGATTATGGTGCCAGGTCAATGGACTAAACTCTCTTGTTATCGGAGATAAACCATTTTTAACCCAATTATGGTGTGGGTTTAACTCCATCAGATCTTTAGATATCACTGGATGTCCTTCATTAGAAAATATTAGTTTTAATCAAAATTTTATACCTAATCTAGATCTAAGCGAGAATTATAATTTAGTGAAATTTGAAGGAAAGCTTAATCCGATCGAATGTCTCGATTTTACAAATAATACTAAACTCGAATATCTTGATGTAGATGGTAATTCCAATCTTAGGTTTCTTAAGATAAATAGCACTGAAATAACTATTACTTTCCTAGCAGAGTCTAATTTACAATATATATGTGCCCCACAACAGATCTGGGAAAAATTCAATTCAGACCAAATCAGTAATGCTCATCTTGTAGAAGATTGTACTTATTTTGATTGTGATTATTTTTACCAGTTATCAGGAACCATAAGTAATATGGAAAACAACTGCCAAAAGAACAGTGAGGTTTCTTATCAGAATCTAGCCATACAATTAACTGATAGCCAAAACGCCTCAATTTTTACAAACTTAAGAGATAACGATTATAGATTATTTTCTAATTCTGGTAATATAAAAATAGAACCTCTTCTAGAGCATCCTGAGTTATTTGAGCTAGATCCACCTTTTTATGAAGTGTCTTTTGATCAGGACATCGACACCTTAGATTTTTGCTTTAGGCCTTCTACAATGCTTAAAACAGATGTCTCTATAAACATGTATTCTACTGATGTCCTGCAGCCAGGCTTTGAACAAGAATATTCTATAAATTTAGACAACCTGGGAAATCAAATATCTAATGGTCAAATTAAATTAGTATTTGATTCTAAACATTTAACTTTTGCAAGCTCCTCAGAAAACTGGACTCTAACTGATAACCTATTACTTCTAGAATATGAAAATTTAGAAGCATTAGAATCTAGAGAAATAATTCTAAATTTTGAAGTAAATAGTCCTACGGATATAAATCCACTTTTTGGTGGAGAGACGCTAAGTGCAACAATCGAAATTTATCCTGATGTCGAAGACTGTAATCTGTCGAATAACCAATTCCATTTAGTAGAATCAGTTGTAAATTCCTTTGATCCAAACGATAAAACCAGTTTGACAGGAGCATATATCCTACAAGATTTATTACAATCAGAAATCACTTATCGTTTACGCTTTGAAAATACCGGATCTGCAAAAGCTAGAAATATCAGTATCATCGATACTATAGATACTGATGCTTTTAATATCAATAGCGCAAAAATTATCGCTTATTCACATTACGTAGAGCTTAATATAAAAGGAAATGTTTTAGACTTTAGCTTTAATCATATAGATCTTCCATTTGAAGATGATATAAATGATGGATATGTAATTTTTAAAATTCAGCTAGTGGATAATTTACCCATAGGGACTGAGATAAATAATTTTGCAGATATATATTTTGATTTTAACTCCCCTATTCGAACTAATACATCACAGTCGATAATAGTTATAGATCAAGATAATGACGGATATAATAATCTAGAAGACTGCGATGATAATAATCCGGAGATAAATCCTGATGCCTCAGAGATCCCTAATAACGGCATCGACGAAGACTGCAACGGCGAAGATCTGATATCTGTTGTAGATAATTTAGAGGCCTTAGGGATTTCTATTTTTCCTAATCCCGTATCGGATATCTTAAATACTACACAACAAGAATCACGATCTTTAATAGTAGAATTATACGATGTAGAAGGAAGAAAAGTACACTATACCGTTATTGGTCAAAAGAAGAATAATATTGATTTATCAAACATAGTCAGTGGAGTTTATTTTATTAATATATC
>CALLXF010000012.1 GCA_938015805.1 uncultured Saprospiraceae bacterium
CGCAAAAGAGGCTATCCCTTGCGAGACAGCCTCTTTTTTGTGTCCGTACTGGACTCGAACGCTGTACTCTGCAAGGCGGAGCTTGCAGTTCCTTCATTACTAAAGATGCATTAAGCATCTTTAGTTCTGCTACGCAGACCATTCAGTCTTCGTCCGGACCGCAAAGAGGTGGCTCAAATTGAGTCACCTCTTTTCTTTTTGTAGCAAGTTATTGAATTACAGGAGGTTAACTAAAAATATCTTTTGCATTTCAATTCATATAGTTCCTTTTAGTTCCTAAACTTTAGTACCACATTTTGTACTCGATTTATAATTTTACTTAAATCAAGAACATTATGTCTACTATAAGATTTTCATTAGTCTATAATCGTAAGAATAGGCTAAACAAAAACAATGAGGCTTTGATACAGATAAAAGCCTATCACTCTAAAATCAGAAACGGAAGTAATACACGTTACTTTGGTACTGGAATTTACGTATCCCCTGAGAATTGGGATAAAAAGAATAATAGGGTCATTAACCACGATTTAGAATTTCATTACAACTTTACTATACAAAAGGCTTTACAAGACCTTAGTCTTAAGTATACCGATATATTTAAGAGATATGGACAATGCAGCTTGGATGATCTAAGCAGAGATTCTGAGACCTCTTATTTGACCTTTTTAGAATTTGCTCAGCAGGAGATCGACAATAGCGATAAAAAAAAATCTACCAAAACTGCCCAGGAGAATACTCTTGCAAAACTTAAGTCATTTAGATCTCAGGTTCACTTTAGTGACTTGAATTTTGCATTTATAGAAAAATTTGATCTTTTCCTTAAACGATCTAAGCTATCCTTGACTACTATTTGGAAACATCATAAGGATATTAAATTCTTTGTTAACCAGGCCGTAAAAAAAGATTTGCTTAGATCATATGAGAATCCTTACATCAGATTTAAAGTATCAAGGGGTATACCTAAGACCAGAGATTTTTTAGAACTAAATGAAATAGAAAAATTAGAGAGCTTAAAATTCCCAACAGAGGAACTTTATTTAGAACGAATTAGAGATTTATTTCTAATGGGATGCTATACAGGACTTAGATTTAGCGATCTGAGTAAACTTAAATTATCTAACTTCAAAGAAGAGACTAATAGAGTTAGCCTAACTATGCAATCAGTAAAAACCAATAAATTTTTAGAATTAGATTTGAGCCTGTTGTTTAAAAATACTACTGGGAGATCTAAACCTGAACTATTATACTTTAAATACAAAGAGATGCTTAATCAGATATATGGAGCCAGCTCTCTAAATAAATATTTATTTAATGGATTAACTAATCAGCATTGTAACAGGGAGTTAAAAATAATTGCAGAAAGAGCCAAAATTAGTAAAACCGTTTCTACTCATGTAGCCCGTACAAGCTTTGGAACTAATATGGCAATGAAGATTCCGACCGCAGTATTAAAAGAATTAATGCAGCATAGTAAAATAGCCACTACTGAGATCTACATAAATCTATCTAAGAAAATGATTAATGAAAGTTTATCAAAAGTTCAATGGTGATGAAAAAAGAAAAAAAAATTGGGGTTAGTTTTAAGATAACAAATTCAAAAACTTATTGTCATGTGAACTATGATAAGAAGTCTACAAGATTTGTATATTCCAACTATATAAAATCTGATAAAAAAGAAATAGAGACTATCAGAAGAGTTATAAGATTTCTAATTAATTATGAATCAAATTTCACTCTAAAAAATGTTGGTGTAAAAATTCAAAAACTTACAACTCCTTTTACTGATTACTGGGAGGTTGGAGTGTTAAACGAATTAGGTAATCATTTGACATTTAATCAATTCAATTTATTGTATAAATCAAATAATAGGGAGTGTTGTGATTATCATGAGCTTCTTGATTTTTTAGAATTAAGTACGATATCTAAAATTGATTTAAAGAAATTTGGTATAAAGAAAAATGAAATTTTATACAAAATAAGTCCTAGTAAAATTTTAGAATTTAGAGCCTACATTTTCGCTTTTGTCTATTCTTCAAATGAATGGCGATTAATAGATTGGATTTTAAATAAGAGTGAAATAAATAAGGTGATTGAGGAATATACAATCAAAGAAATACTAAATATGCCAAATGACATCGGTATTCCTTTACCTAAATCACCAGCTATTAGCAAGAGTGAGCTTTATGATATATTAATCGAAAAGCTAAATGACGTCGAACGAAATTTGTTAAATAATATCTAAATAAAATCCGCCCAAGAAATACAATAGAAAAATTTTATATATTTGTACTGTTGAAATTGTTTTCAAAATAAACAAAACGGTACAAAATGAATACTAAGGTTTTAGGAACAAAACTTGATATTTTAATTTCCGAAATCGGATCTCTCCGAAATCGGATGGAATTAATCTCTACAGATATTTCTACTCTCAACGATCAAGGTAAAGAGTTTATAGATGAGGAAACTCTTCAAAAAGAACTAGGTGTAAGTCGCACAACTATTTATCGGTTAGAAAAAGAACTTAAGATCAGGGTATACCGTATCAATGGTAAAGGCTCAAAAAAATTCTTTAAAAGATCGGAGGTATACAAACTTTTAGAAAACGGGTTATAAAACAAAAAGCATCGTAACGGGAATCACGATGCTTTTAAAAATTTTAGCGAATGACAAAATTAATCAAATCTTTATTTACAATCAAATCTGATCTTATCAGATTCTCAAATCTAATTTTTAGAGTACAGCATTTTTCCATAATCAATTCATTTAATCAAAAAATGTTTTCTCTATGGAGGAGCTTGTACAAGCCATCAAAATATTATCGGATTTAGTTTTAAAAGTAGAATCAGATAATGACCGTATCATTTCATTACTAGAAAATATAAATGATACTCCAGTCAAAGAGTATTTACTAAATGAAGAAGTCGAGTTAGAATTTAATTTGACTAGAACAGTACGTAAGAGACTAGTTTCTAATGGTGAGTTAACACCTATAAAACTAACAGGACAAAAAGCAAATACCTACTGGAAGAGATCAGAAATAAATACTCTTTTTGAAAATAAATATTCTAAACATAAATCTTTAAAAAATGAGTAATATAAAATTTCCCTTTCTGGCATTTCTTGCAGGAGATCTAGAGAGAACTATCAAGTTAGAAGTTACTGCGTACGACCGAAATACTAAATTGTTTTGCTGTCAATATTTTGAGCATGGCAAACAAAAAACCAAGTTTTTAAATAAACTACAAATCGTGCACAAAAATTCAAAAATATCTATTACAAGTTTTGTTGACAAAGAGGAATCCCGTAAGAAATTGGGAGGTACTATAAATGAGTTTATAGAATCCATTGCTAAGTCCCTAACACAAAAAAATATTTCTAATTTCTAAATCAATTATTATGCATTCAACAAGAAAGATTCTTTTTACTATTAGCTATTTTCTTTATAAGTTATTGATAAATAGAGCTCAGCAATTTATCTATTGGATGGAGACTGGATCTCCTGGTAAATTATTAGATAAGCTTGACAATAATTACATCGAGTTAGAATTCAAATCACAAAATTAATAATCATTGACCTCTACACTTTAAAATATGTGTAGAGGTCATTTTTCATAATCTCATTGATGAAAGAAAGGCAGAATTATCCAATAACTTTTTTCCAAAATATTTTAGAAACGAAGCCCAATAAAGTAGAGGACTTTAAATCGTTCTTTTCAGAGATTCTGAAAGTAGAGGACTTTGATATTCAATTACGAAAATTAAAACAATCAGATCCTAAATCATTTAAGACCGCAAAAAATAAATTGCCTGGAATATGTATAGGCGATTTTTCTGAGAGAAATTCTAGGTCTTGTGTAAACTATAATCCATGTCTAGTATTCGATATCGATGGGATAGGAAATTTAAAGTATAGGAATATAATTCTTAAGAAATTGAAAAACTTGCCTTATGTATATTCTTTATTTCCTAGCGTTTCTGGTTTAGGAATTAGAGTATTAATCTGGACTAAATCTACAAAGGAAACTCATACAACTTATTATAAGTATCTATTGAATCTTTTGAATAAAGAATTAAATCTTAGTGATCCAGTACATATTGATAAGTCCACAAAAGACATTTCAAGAATTTGGTATTACACACCATTGAAATCTAAGAGAGAATTTTATCTAAACGATGATTCTGAAATTATAGAAGTGGATTTAAATAAAATTCAAACTTCTGAGAAGATTGTAAATAATCAGTCTAAGGATCTGAGCAGTGTTCAAAAATTAAATTTATGTATTTCAATAATTGATACCAGGAATATTATTGGCCGTAATAATAAGGTGATGGAATTTACCAAGTTATCGTCCGAGCATGGACTAAGTAAATCTGCTATTTTAAATTATTGTTATTCTTTTATAGATAACTCAGCTACTAACGCATTTCCAAAAAAAGAAATAGATACCACTGTAAACAAAAATTTAACCCACAAAAAATATAGTAACTTACAATTACTTAAATATGCTAATTCTATATTAGGCCCAAATGAAGTAAACTCAATTTTAGGGCAATCAGAATTAAAATCCATCCCTAGTACCAAAACGACTAAAGAAGAAAAATCTTCAAAAGGAAACAATAAGTTTTCTAGATTAGTGGAATATCTTGAAGAGAACTATATCATAAGACGGAATACCGTTTCAAAGGATATCGAAATAAGTAAAATAGGAGAGTCGAAATTTAAGGAATTTCAAATAGAGGATATAGAATTTCAATTATACAAAGATGGTTTTAGCAATTTTGAAAGGATGCTAAAAACTATAGTAGGATCTTCCATCCATGTTTCTGAATTTAATCCGCTTTACAAGTATTTAAATGATTTACCTAATTGGAATAATGATAAGCCAGATTACATTGCAAAATTAGCAGAGTATGTTAAAACAGATGACGACGATTTTTTTATACTAATGTTTAAAAAGATGTTAGTCAGAAGTCTTGCTTGTAGCCTAGGATATCTTTCATTCAATAAACAGATATTTTGCTTGATCGGTAAAAATCAAAATCTAGGTAAGACTAGTTTTTTAAGATTTTTATGTCCAGAACCTTTAAAGAAATATTGGCAAGAAACATTTCCAGTAGATGATAAGAAAGATTCTGAGCGATCATTAACCAGTAATATATACATCTTGTTAGATGAAGTGAAAAGTTACGGTTACAAGGAGCTAAATAAGCTTAAGCAAAGGATATCGCAGTCGCAAGTAAAAATGAGACTGCCGTATGGAAAGTCAGACGTTTATTTAGACAGAATAGTCAATTTTTTAGCTACTACAAATGAACAGGATCTTTTAGTAGACGACCAGAATGTAAGATGGCTTTGTTTTGATGTTAAATCTATAAACCATGATTTTGGGGGAGACAAAGGATATAGCAAAAACATTGATATCGATAATGTATATGCCCAGGCGTTTTTTTTATTAAAGAGTGGATTTGATTACAAATTATCACAGGAGGAAATTATTAAATCTGAGAAAAGAAACAACAGCCAGTTTTCAAAGCCCTCGGTAGAAGAAGAATTGATTCAAAGGAGATTTATGCCAGGAAGTAAGGATGATGAAAAGTCACTTTTCTATACTTCCACAGATATTCTAAAAATAATAAAATTAGATTTCCAAGGGCAGCAGCTATATTCAAATAACGTCGGAACAGCTTTAAGTAAACTGGGTTTTATAAAATCCAATAAACGAATTAACGGCATTCCGGCTAAAGGATATTATGTTATTAAACTTGACGATCAATTTCCTTACAATTAATAGAGCGTACCTTTTATTGATGGAATCAGAGCAATTTGATTCCATTTTTTTTGAAGTAGTAACCAATAAACACTTTTTTTTGAAGTTTTCTGGTTACTACTTACTACGGTGGTATTTAACCTATTGTTAGTCAGTTAGTTAAGCGTAGTAACCACCATTTTTTTATGGTTACTACATGGTTACTACTTACTACGCTATGGTTACTACGTTTAAAAATGGTTACTACACTTAAACAACAGATTATCAATCACTTATGGGCTTTGTAGTAAGTAGTAACCAGAAAACGGAATTTTGAAAACTTTTTACTTTTTGCAAATTTTTGCGTAAACCTAAAAATTATAACTATGTATTTTGAAGAAGATGTAAAAGGATATAAGTATTACTCATTTAAGATTGGAGATCCTAATAAAGGTCAAAAAGATTGGTTACTGTTCGATTTAAAATGGCCAGCAAATTCTTTCTTTGAAGCTATTACTCTTCATTACTTCCATTTGACTCACGTCATGCTAAATGATAATTCCAAAGGACTGGAAAAACGGAGGATACAATATTTAGTTCCTAATCAAAGCATGGTAGAAGCCATGTATCGGCAAGTGATAGAATATAAAAGGATTTATATAAAAAAGGGATATACGGAGCATCGGTATAAAAAAATAGGTATTTATAACACCCATAATTTTATTGATCGATTCCCTATTACTAGGTTTTATGGAGATGTATAAATCCTAATTATTTACACCAATATTTACATTTAACAGCTCCCTTTCGATATAGTATTGATTCTTATTGAACAATAAGAATCACTTAATACAAAGTTATTGACGTTTTGACGTTTCCCATTTACATTTGAATTAAGAAATAGTTTTATGGTTAAAGAATGTACATATTGTGGTAACGATTTTGAAACTAAAAGAACAGACTCAAAGTACTGTTCTGGTTCATGTAAATCACAAGCTTACATAGCTCGTAAAGCTAATCCTGGAATAGGCGAAATTATTGACGGGGATTACCCTTTAGACGTAAATAGACGTAAAACGCGTCAAAACCGTAAAACCGTCAATTCGTCTATTCCTCTATCCAGGACCCACTTAGATAAACTTCTAAATGGTGTAAAAACGAATCCACAATACGTAAAATATTTAATGGATGAGAAAGACAGGATTGGAGAGATAAAATCAGACAAGAGTAAGTTGGAGATACAAATGCTGTTTATTCAAAGAGATCTGGATACGGCTAATGCCAAGATCGCAGAACTAACAAAAGAGAATGATCGATTAAATAGAGCTGTAGAAAAAAATGAAGAATCTATGATCGGTAAGCTTGTAGATTTTTGTGGAAGGCATCCACAAGTCATGTTAGCTATCGCGGGAAAACTTGGTGTAGATCCTATGGATATTTTAGCAGGGCAATCTGATGTTGCTGTAGGTGGTCAATCGGACCCTACAGATGAAAAAGAGATTTAAAAACTTATGATGATCGAAAAAATAAATAAGAAATCAAAGCAGAAAAGATTAAGGGCTTCTTTTGGGGCTTCTTTTCTCTTTATAACTGGATCGTATAAAAACAATCCAGTGGCAATTTTTGATAATAATTCTTATCCATGGTTATTTCCAAACACAATAGGAAGTCTTTATGATAATTGTCAATTAACCAAATTTTTATTTCCCTTGTACTTGAACTCTCATGGAAATCATCCATTTTGGGATATTTTATCACCCATAGCAGCGGAGAGACTAGATTACATTACTGTCTGTGACAAAGAAAACAATAATTTGTTAGATCCTGAATACTATGAGTTAATAGAAAATGACAATAATTTAAGTCTACCCGTGTTGTACTACATTAGATCTAAAACTAATAGCCAATCTTTAAATCCTTTTATTATTTCTCGATTAGTAGGTGATGACATAACGAGAGATAATGTTTATAATATTCTAAAAGAGAATAGTTCCTTTAATTTTGAAAATGGCTTGATGCCTTTTAAACCTTGTTAGTATGTTAGAAAAACCAGTGTTATTATTTGTAGGAGTCAGCCGTACAAATTTACTTACTAGATGCAGATTTATGGAAGTTTGGGTACAAGACAAATCACTTATCTGGATGAATAAAAATTCTGGATTATATATTAGTAATGTTGATTTTAACCAATTGTATCATGATGAAGTAGATGTACCTATTGGAGTAGACAATGAAGATTTTGTTATTGTTGGGATTAAAAACCTAATAAATGATACCTATAATTTTTTGCCAGATTCTATTCTTGTTGGAGATCAAATAACATTTCAGAATATAGAAATTTTAAGACAGGACTATAAGCATCTGTTGACTAATAATATTTCTCATCCTACTGTATGTGGCGGAAATAAAATTAAAGAGGATGATAATTTTAATTCTCTATTCTCTTCTGATAATAATTCCTCGAGTTCTAAAAACGATAGAAGTAATTATTCAAATTTATCATTGCCCAAACCTATTAAAAAAAATAATGCCATACCATCAGTTATGGATCCTTTTAATCAAAATTCAAATAGTTCTTCCAATGGACGACCAAATAGTCCATTTGGGAGCATGACAGCATAAAATAAATTCAATGAACAAGAAATTAATATTATTAATAGGTGGAGCCATAGTAGGATACTTTCTCTACACTCAAAGCAAAAACAATGATAGTACTATTCCAGTAATTATTAATAACACCAGTAGCACTTCAAAGCCTAGTCCGATAGACAATGACTTGCCGATAAGACCAATGCTATTAGATAATGGACCTATAATGAAAAGAAGTACCAGGTTCTCTGGTGTAGTTTAAAAACAATAAATTTTAAAATATGGATAATAAAATAATTTTGATTGCAGCGGCTGCTATAGGTCTCTTTTTTCTTACAAATAAGAAAGATAAAAATGAAGCCAGTATTTTAACTGAGCCTGAATCTGATTTAGACGATTTTATGGAAGATGATGATATTTCCGACTCTGAGTTGGCTGATATGCTTAGAGAAGGTTTGAATTCAATAGAAGAAGATCACACTTGTATTTGTACGGACTAGTGAAGGTCTAATTTCATTTTGTTTATATTTTTGAAAAAAGCTCACTATGAAAATGGTGGGCTCTTTTTTTAAATATCTTATAACTACGAAGGTAATCCATGACGTTCTTGAAATAGTGATTTTTTTGAACTAAATTAAGCTAAAAATTAAACCGATGAATTATAAATTTCTATTACTATTAACAGTATTCTTAATCTTCACATCTTTAAATTGTGTCGGACAGGTCAAAATTTTTGGGGGTGAAGATATTGATATTTCTGAGGTGCCTTGGCAGATTTCATTGGAAGTTGATGGCACTCATATTTGTGGCGGCTCAATTATAGATGAGGAGTGGATACTAACTGCGGCGCATTGTGTTGTAAATGTTGATGAGAGCCAATTATCAATTCATGCTGGTTCCACTGATCAAACAAATAATAATGTAGGTCAAATAATATCCGTTGATGAAAAAATAATACATCCCAATTATGCTCCTGCTGATGGGAGTGTTATACCTATCACACCTGATCAAAACGATCTTGCTTTGTTGAAATTATCTAGTCCACTTGTACTAAATGATAACGTTCAAGTTATTACATATGCAAATACTGAAAATTGGTCAACCTGCAACAATACTGTTGGTTCAATTGCAAGAATCTCAGGATGGGGGGATTATGACTCTACTAATCAAAGTTCTGACATGTTATTGGCAATTGAAATACCTATAATAGGTGTACAAGAAGCGAATGATATATATAACAATGATCTTGCTCAAATGCTATGTCCAACTGTCCCAGGTGAGCTTATTGAAAACCCTATCAATCCTATAAATATGATTCCTTTTTATAATACGGACCAATCTACAGGAGGAGGAGATAGTGGTGGTCCAGCGGTAATAAATTTTAATACTAATCCAATGTTAGTAGGTGTAACTAGTTGGGGAGGGTGCCCAAATATTGAGTTTCCTTCCGTTTTTGTTGACATATTTCAATTGAGTAGTTTTATTGGCAATAATATAAATCCTTCAACAATTGAATTAAGTGGAACAACTTATCTATCGGATTTAATAAATAACCAGACGCTTCCTAACGGACAATTATCTCAAAAAAAACTTAAGGTGGATGGTAATTTTATCATAGATGGAAGTTATGAAATATTAAATTGTGAATTTGAAATGACTCCAGGTTCTTTAATAACTTTGGCAAATGGATTTATACAAATTGGTGGTTGTAAAACAACTTTTTTTTCAGAAAATGAATTATGGGATGGGATAAGAGTTTTATCAAGTGCTTTTGCAAGTTTTAATAATGTACAAATCGAAAATGCTTTTATTGGAATTAATGCCTTTGATGGAGAACTAGAAATTGAAAACACGAGCTTCCTTAATTGTTCATTAGGTGCTCAGTTTGTAGATAAAGCAAATGTTTTTAAATTTCAAAATAATGAGCTTATTGTAAATGATCAAATTTTAGATCATTGGCAATTTGGTAATTTAAATACTAACGGGATTGGTATGGAATGCACCAATATGACGAATTCAGTAATTGTTCTTGAAAATTATTTTGCAGGATTGGGGGATGCAACAATTGTAACTTCAAGTCATGTAAACTTTGATTTAAATTCCGTTGAAGATTGTGATCAAGGATTCCAAATAAACTTTGGAGAGACTGATATAACTAATAATATTTTTAAAAATACGTTTAGAAGCTCCATTAAACTTTGGTATTGTTTTAAAAACAACTTGATTGAAGGGAACACTTTCACTAATGATATTACGGATTTAGATTTGGCTGAATTAAGAATGGTCGGTTCTGGAGATAGTGAAATAATTAATAATGAATTTACTTTTTCAAGTTCAATGGTAAGTAAGCGGTCTATCAGAATTTTAAATTCCAATCTTAATTTTATTTCTGATAATACCATTTCTTACATTAGTATAAATGCTAGTGATCCTACAACAATAAGTAGTGCGCAGGTACAATTATCGAATTGTTATAAAAACACCATTTCCTGTAACCTTATTTCATCGTTGCCATTTGGAGAAAATGCAATTCTGGCTGAAATATCTCCTAACTCCATTGCAAGTTGTAATGCAATATCAAGTCAACAAGTCGCTATTGCTTTTGAAGGTGAATGTGACCAATCAACTGTTTTTACAAATGATCTTTTTTCTAATGAATTCGGATTGCATATAAATCCAGGAGTTTCGAGGATAGGGATTCAGAATCATCATGGGAATTTATTTCAGAATGGTTCTATAAGTGATAATGCAAAAGCAAGAAATGTTGCAGAAGATAATCAAATTGACCTTTCTCAGTTTCGAGTTGATCTAGTGGACATTTATAATCCTTCGGTTGTTGATCCTACAGATTGGTTTCAAAATTTTAATGTTTTAGAACCAGATTGTGATCCTGGAATAACCTGTATAGATGGAAATATTGGGAGTGGTTTTACAAATAATGATCCAGAATTTTTCAGTACTGATTGTATAGTTCGATTTGGAAATGGAACGATTTGGAATTCGCTAACTGATTGTCAGAAATGGATTAGAATTTATCAGCAGTATGAGCTGGCAAGAAGAATTGCAGATCCCAGTTTATTAAATGATTGTCAGATAGAATTGTTAAACTTTTTTGCCATTAATGGGTATAATCAGGTTTATGATTTTGAACAATTATTATGGGAAGTATTAGAGGGAGATTCGGCTTATACTTTGAGCGATGTAGAAAATGCTATCCCTAATGTAACAGGAATTAATTACCTGGATAATATTTCTAATGTACTTATTAACATGATTGCTACCTTTAATGGAAATGAAATTCAAAATGTAAATTCCATGATTGTTATTGCAAGCATGGGAATACAAGAAGGAGGAAAAGCCACTATTTTGTCTAGAAGTTTATTGGATAATTTTAATATTTCTTATAATACAAACGGAACAAATAATTGTGGGAATATTGTCATTCCTAGAAATAGTGATGATGGAATTGTCTCTCGCATTTTTCCAAATCCTATCTCAATTAATCAGTCTGTCAATTTAGACTTGGACGCTGATAATGAGGTAAATATTTATAATTATTTGGGAAATGTAGTTTATACTGGAAATTTAAATAAGGGAGTTAGCCAATTATCTTTAGATCTAGAACAAGGTGTATATATTATTTTAATCCAAAACTTAGAAAGTAAAACATCAGAGGTCCAAAAACTAATTGTAATTGAGTAAAATATATTTTTTCATAACATGCTTTTTTGCTTTTTTATGCAATTTATCTGCCCAGAACAAAAGTGATTACATCTGGGTATTTCCTTCAAATTTTGAACCGAGCGAAGGAATAGAGGGTTCTATTTTGGATTTTAATGGAGGTCATGTCACGATAAGTGAGTCTCTATTTGCTACAGAACTAGGATCCAGTTATTCTATGATCAATGATCGTAATACGGGAGAATTATTATTTTATACTGGTGGTTGTGAGATTGTGAATAAAGAACACGAGATCATGGAAAATGGGGATGATTTTAATTCAGGGCAAATACATGACTTATTATGTGAAGATTTTAGTGGACAATACCCAGCTAGGAATATGGTGATTACCTTACCATCAGGTTATGACGGAAACAAATTTCATTTAATTAGTAAACCTTTTTATGAGCCCGAAGAAGCTCCGCATACTTTTGACAAAATTTTGCTTACAACTATTGATATGTCTTTCAATGAAGGATTAGGTAAAGTGATGGAAAAAAATGTAGTTTCTTTTGAAGGTGTGGATTTATTGGGAAGTTATTTGACAGCTTGTAAACATCAGAATGGAAAGGATTGGTGGGTTATCCAAATGGAAGAAATGACCAATAGATATCTTATCTTTTTATTAGATGAATCAGGGTTTCAATATCATCATGATCATGAAGAGGGGTATGCTTTTGGGGAAAGAAGTAGTTCCACTGGTCATGCCACTTTTAGTCCAGACGGTTCTATTTTTGCCTTTTATAATCCGCATGATGATTTAATCGTTTTTGATTTTGATAGGGAATCTGGGGAACTCAGTAATTACCGTAAAGTTGATGCTGAAAATTCAACTCAAGGGAATGAAAATAGAGGAAGTGTTGCTATTTCTCCTAATAGTCGGTTTGCTTATTTAGCTTCCGATAGAATGATGTACCAGGTAGACTTATGGGAGTCAGATTTGCAAGGTAGTCTAGAATTAATTGCCGAATGGGATGGATTTCAGGATCCATTAATTGTTGGATTAACTAACGTAATCCTCGGTCCTGATTGTAGAATGTATGTTGGTACGGGTTCGGGAAGTTTTCATCTCGGTGTAATCTATGAACCAGATTTAAAAGGACAAGACTGTTTATTCGTACAACATGACTTAGAATTACCCTCGCCTAAATCCAGAGGAAGTATGCCTAATTTCCCGCATTTTAGGATTGATGAGGAAGAACCATGTGATAAAGGGATTACTTTATCGGATAATCCTGTTTATATTTCAATGCAACAAAATATTTATACTTTTCCAAATCCCACAAGCGGAGAGATTAGTTTTAAATTTGAAATTCCTTTAAGATCTGGAGCTATTCTCAATGTTCATGATGCAATGGGCCAACTTGTACATATAGAACCGATTAAAAAAGCAATGATTTCAAAAATGATAGATGTTAGATCTTTCCACTCTGGATTGTATTACTATCAATTGATAGGTCCTAATGGAATAATCGGAAATGGTAGTTTTGTAAAAGAGAGATGATTTTTTCTTAATGGATTAGGTAAGATATTTAGTACCACTTTTTGTACGGACAACTAAAATTGGACTTAACGGATTGATATTCAGCGTTTTAATAATTAGAAAAATTGTCCCGTCCGGACCGCTTTTTAAAAAGGAGTAAATCGTAAGATTTTCTCCTTTTTTTGTGTCCCTACTATATCGGGACTCGAACGCTATACTGCCGATGCTGATGCATCGGTTCGCTCACTTTGGATAGACATTTAGTCTATCCAATTGCTTTGCAACCGTTCGCTCTTCGTCCGGACCGCAAAAGGTCTTGCATTAGTACATGAACTTTATAGTTTTATTATCATTCCACCCGCTCCATATTAATAACCGCCACTCTTTTATCTACAGAGGAATGATTAAAAAACAATGTGTCCCTTTTATAACCTTCTTTACTCCAGCTTAGATATCCCTCAAAGACAGGGTCCTTTTTTAAAGGTGGAACAGGAAGTCCATCTGATAAAACGCCAAGACTATCGGTTTTTAAATGATAGATGATACCATTAAATTCGTTATCTGTATTGGCTATGTTTAATTCTATATCGACATGAGGAACAGGAGTGCCGTCTGTGAGGGTATCTTGCACAAAAAGCCCTGAAAAAGAATTGTTTTCGACCGTAATAATTTTTATGTGTAGTGCTCCATCACAACTGTAGAAAATAACTAAAATAAAAAATATCAAATTTCCAACTTTCATTTTGGATTATGCTTTAGTATAAATACCATTTTTATGAATTCAATAAGGTTTAGTTCTTAAACAGATTTAGACCTATATAATTGTGACCTAATGCTTAAAAGAGCTGGATGAGATAAAACAACTTTCTTTAAAATATACATAAAGAATTTTGGCTTTCGCCAATGTAAATCTTTGGAGAATGTATTTTTTGTAATAATTCTAACCTGATTTTTAACCCATTGAGATCTTACATCTCGCTGTCTACATTGTATTTTATTTAGAGTTTAGGATTTTTTCTTTTGGGATTTTAATCTAGTCTGCTTGTTGCAAGGTAGTTTATTATATATATTGTTTGCTCATCGTAAAATTAACTAATTGAAAGCTCAAGACTTTGCCATCCGACTTAGAGAGGCACAAAAAAATCGGCAGCCGATTGCTCCTTTAAGAAACGAAATCGGAATAGAAGATATAGATCTCGCTTATGAGATTCAACATGTAAATACCTTACATCGTATAGAGCAAGGAGTTAGAGTGACAGGTAAAAAGATAGGACTCACATCGCTAGCTGTACAAAAACAACTAGGTGTAGATCAGCCTGATTATGGAATGTTATTTAGTGATATGGAAGTATTAAACGGACTTTCCATTTCGATGCAGGAGTTGATGCAACCAAAGGCTGAGGCAGAGATTGCTTTTGTGCTTGGAGAGGATCTAGATGATGACAGTCTGACAATTGTGGATTTGATGAATGCTATTGACTATGCATTACCCGCAATCGAAATTGTAGGAAGTCGTATTGAAAATTGGGATATACGATTTACGGATACAGTTGCAGATAATGCTTCCGCAAGCCATTATGTAATCGGTCATACACCGAGGACCTTAGACGAATTTGATATGATAAACTGCGTGATGAAAATGTATAATCATGACCAAGAAGTTTCTACAGGAACAGGTGCGGCATGTATGGGTTCGCCCTTAAATGCAACCTTGTGGCTGGCAAAAAAAATGGTAGAATTAGGATCTCCTCTTCAAGCTGGCGAACTGATTTTTTCTGGTGCCTTAGGACCGATGCACACCGTAAAAGAAGGCGATATCTTACGAGCAGAATTCCAGGGATTAGGATCTGTTTCTATAAGTTTTTTAAAATAAGCCTAGGGTTATCATTGGCGAAAGCCAAATATATTCTTAAAAGTAAAATAACAGATGAAAACCAAAGTAGCAATTATCGGTTCTGGTAATATCGGTACGGATTTGATGATAAAGATTATAAGATTGTCCGAGTCATTAGAAATGGCCGTTTTTGTAGGTATCGATCCGGCTTCTGATGGATTGGCTAGAGCCAGAAAAATGGGAGTGACCACTTGTCATACAGGTGTTGATGGTTTGATAAAAATGAATGAGTGGGAAGATATAAAAATAGTTTTTGATGCTACCTCCGCAAGGGCACATCTATACAATTGGGAAAAGATCAAGGCCTTCCCCGATAAAAAGATGATAGATTTAACGCCTGCTGCGGTAGGACCTTATCTCGTTCCGCCTGTAAATTTTTTAGATAACATGGATGTATCTAATGTAAATATGGTAACCTGTGGAGGGCAAGCAACAATCCCGATTGTAGCAGCCGTAAATAGGGTAGCTAAAGTACATTATGGAGAAATCGTTGCTTCTATTGCGAGTAAATCTGCCGGACCGGGTACTCGAGCAAATATTGACGAGTTTACAGAAACCACTGCTCAAGCAATAGAAAAAGTCGGAGGTGCCGAAAGAGGAAAAGCCATTATAGTTTTAAATCCAGCAGAGCCGCCATTAGTAATGAGGGATACCGTTTTTACACTTTCCGAGCAAGGAGATCGTGAGGCAATTAGAAATAGTATTCATAAAATGGTGGAAGAGGTACAAAAGTATGTTCCGGGATATGAGCTTCATCAGGAAGTCCAGTTTGATGATATTCCAGAATCAGAACCTGTATTTATTGAAGGCTTAGGATTACGTCATGGATTAAAGACTTCTGTATTACTAAAAGTAAAAGGGGCGGGTCATTACTTACCGGAGTACGCTGGGAACTTAGATATTATGACAAGTGCAGCGAGAGCTACTGCCGAGAGATTGATTGATGAAAATTACTAATTCAAAATTGATTAATTATTAATTAGATTCTATGGCCACCTACACTTCATTTAAAGAATTAGACTGTTATAAGAAATGCCGATTGGCGAAAATTTGGATTATTAAGTTTTGTAAAACCATTCCTAAAAATGAGTTTGATATGAAAGACAATTTAATCCGAGCTGCCAGATCTATGACCCGTAATATCGCAGAGGGTTTTGGGAGGTTTCATTATAAGGAGAATATTCAATATGTTAGAATTGCACGAGGTTCGGCTAATGAATGTCAGGACGATTTTGTAATAGAAGGTTTTTGTAAGCAAGAAGATATCCTTGAAGTAGATAAGTTGTTATCAGAGGCAATATTTTCTTTAAACGGTTATATAAAGTATTTGCAAAGTAAACTGTCTAATAAATAATTTATAATTATTAATTAATAATGAGTGATTTGAGTAAAATATACATTCAAGACGTAACCCTTCGAGACGGGATGCATGCGATCAGGCATCAGTATGGAAAAGAGAAGATTTTAGAAATAGCCATTGCCCTGGATAAGGCGGGTGTAGATGCTATAGAAATTTCTCATGGAGATGGACTAGCTGGAGGAAGTTTTAATTATGGTTTTGGAAAACATACGGATTGGGACTGGTTAGAGGGTGTAAGTGAGCAGCTCCATCACGCAAAACTGACCACACTAATCTTACCTGGAATAGCAACGATACGTGATTTAAAAAAGGCTCGCGATCTAGGTGTGGAATCTGTTAGAGTAGCGACGCATTGTACAGAAGCAGATATTTCTCCTCAGCATATTGCTGCTGCAAAAGAATTAGGAATGGATGTAGGTGGGTTTTTAATGATGGCACATATGAATAATCCATCTGACCTTGCAGCTCAAGCAAAAATTATGGAAGATGCCGGAGCAGACTGTGTTTATGTAACGGATTCTGCAGGAGCATTATTGATGGATGGTGTGGCTGATCGGATCAAAGCATTTAAGGATACGCTAGATGATTCGACGGAAGTCGGGATCCACTGTCATCATAATTTATCGCTCGGTGTTGCTAATACCATCGTGGCGATGCAACATGGAGCAAACCGCTTAGATGCCTCACTGGCAGGGATGGGAGCGGGGGCTGGAAATTGTCCCTTAGAGGTTTTAGTCGCAGTGCTTAATAAGATGGAGGTAACCCACAATTCGGATTTATATCAGCTTATGGATATCGCGGACGATGTTATCAGACCTTTGCAAACCAGACCGGTGAGGGTAGATCGAGAAACTTTATCACTGGGTTATGCGGGTGTGTATTCTTCATTTTTGCTTCATTCGGAGCAAGCTGCAAAAAAATATGGTCTTGATACCCGTTCGATTTTAAACGAACTGGGAAAAAGAAAAATGGTTGGTGGTCAAGAGGATATGATCGTCGATGTAGCTCTAGATATGCTTGCTAATAAGAGACCTTGATCAGTTAAATAAACCAATATTATAAAAGTTCTAAAACGTTATAATGTATTGTCTTCGTACTAGTTTTTTATTTTTTGGAATTGTAAGGAAACTTCTTTACCCTTATTTAAGGCTACTTTCATCGGGGTAAGATCTTTATTGTCTATCACTGCGATGTTAGCAGAGTTAGGAGGAATTCTACCCTCATTATTGGCTACGATTTTAATATCCTCAGTGTCATTATCTATAGTGATTAAAAGCATTTTAGGCTCTTTAACCACTTTATAATTATCTAATATTACTTGATCGTTTTGATATACAGATATGCGATCACCATCCTCATGCTCTGCGTCCCATATTTTTAGATAAACCATCCTAGACTTAGTTTTAAAATTGAGTTGATCATCTTCTTTTAGATATACGTCTTTTAGATTGGCTTTAGTATCTGTGATATATTTATCGGCTTTCGCCAATTTTTCGTCTTTTACAAATAACTTAGCCCTTTTAGTGGCTTTGTCCATTTTTGCAAATAATTGTTCTTGACCAGCAAGGTATAAATCTCCTTCTACGCATAATGTACCATCGGTATACCGACTATAAAAATGTCCTTGTATAACACTCCTGTTTTTTTTGAGGGTAAGTTTAGCGTTATATATATGCACATAGCAAAATGTAGAATCTGGATAATCAGATTTGGTAGAGATGTTTTCGTACTCACTAAATGATATCTTTTTATTGTCATCGTCCATCTTACCTTTGATCCTAGACTCCGTCCTGTGAGCACCTGCAAAATCGGATATAGATCTCCCCTCAAAGTTACCATCACCTGTCTCTTTAAAGATCAGTTTATATGTGATCAGAGATTTATCTAACAACTGTATAGTACCAATAAACTCATGTTGTTTTCCTTTTTGAGAAAAAACCGAATTAATACTAACAAAACAAACCAATAAAAAAAATCCTAATTTCCTCATATCAACTAAATCTTCTTATTATTTTTAGCAACAACTAAAATTATCATATCATGACTAGAAAATTATTACTTTCTTTCTCTTTTTTATGTTTTTGTTTGATTTCTTATGCATCATTTCCTGTTAATAAGGAAAATATGGATAAAACAGCAACAGAAACAATCGTTCTTGATGTTGAAGATCAGCAACTTGAGGTGGGTGCTAACGTAGTTGCGGATGCAGCAGATGCGATAAGTCCTGCAGCAGCGGAACGTACTGATGATAAATTTATCATCACATTACTATTATGGTTCTTTATCGGAGGACTTGCAGCACACAGATGGTACAAAGGAAAACCTACGGGATGGAACATTTTGTTCATTTTGACATTAGGAGGTTTCGGAATATGGTGGCTTGTAGATGGGATTATGATTCTAACAGATAGCTTCTAAATATAATACTACTATCTATTACGCCTAGATTCTAGGCTTTATTTAATAGAAATAGCAATGAGAATACAGAAGTAAGACTTCTGATCCTATTCAAAATTGTTATTTCTATTTTTTTTATCCCTTATTTTGGTTTGATAATTTATAGAGAACTGATCTATTATTTTACTTTATATAAAATCAATAAGCCCTTAAATCATTAATTGTAAATTCTTTTTGTTTAAATCTCATTTTATTTCCTTTTGGGTAGAATCAATATTCTCCAGTTTACGTAATATCCATTTTTTTAGCCTCGTTTAGACTCACCTTGCAATCATAATCAAACAATATAGATTATGACTAAAGCAGAAAAAAATAAAACGGTTACTGTAAATAGTATAAGTAGTGATCGTAAACGCACAAATATTTTAAAGCACGCTGAGTTTACCACCATTAGTTTTTTATGTAAGTATATACCTAACTGGGTAAAGCCAGACATGCTGACCGCCTTTGGAGTTTTAGGTGCGGTCGTGGTGTTTATAGGTTTGCAGTTAGGTCTTTTTCATAAAGGCTATTTGCTATTGTCTGTCTTAGGATTAGCCATCCATTGGTTCGGAGATTCACTAGATGGACGTATAGCATATTATAGAAATAATCCCAGGAAATGGTATGGTTGGGCATTAGATATTAATGCTGACTGGTTAGCAACTGTTATCATAGGCCTGGGATTCTATTTCTATTTTCCTTATTACAGGTGGATTGCATTTATTTTTGTAGTGGCTTACGCTGGTTCCATGATCGTAGCATTATTAAGATATAAAATAGCGGATCAGTATTCGATCGATAGTAATAATCTCGGACCTACCGAACTAAGAATTATTCTAGCTGCTGTTTTAATAGCGGAAATATTTATTCCTCATGCGTTGATGACCTTTGGTTTTATCGGTTCTATTATTCTGATCATTTTAAATACCAAAGATGCGATCGATGTACTAAGAGCAGGTGACTATCGAGATGAAGAGGACAAAGCTTTAAAACTTTTATAAAAATATATTACCGACTGTGTATAAATTCTAATGATGAAACATACAATAATCTTTATAATCGTACTATGTTCTTTACAACTCCATTCTCAAAAAAATGCAGTTTATGGAACATTAGGATTTAATTCATCTATAAACATTGAACGAACCCTCATTACTTCGAAAAGCGAAAATTTCAAGCTAAATCTAAGTGCTGGATTAGGAATTATTAGTGAGTATAATATTTCTGAATCACAAGGTAAAACAGCGGAAGTAGCCCTTAATTTTTTAGCAGGTGGTCGCGGAAATTTTCTAGAGGCAAAACTAGGTGTTGGTAGATTTTCGAATTTTACCGCTTGGGAGTTTTCTGAAAGTGGTTATTGGCCAGTAGTAAGTTTAGGGTATCGCCTTGAGAAAAAGCATTTCTTATTGAGAGCTGGTTTTGGGTTTCCGGAATATATTTACGTAGGAGGAGGTTTAAGATTTTAGTCTAGTACATAATGACATTTTTAAAATCACAAATTTCTGCTTTTTTTGGAGGGATCACGGACTATCTAGTGATGCTTTACTGTGTCGAGAGGCTGGGGATACATTATTTCTACGCCATAGGGATTGGTGGATTTATAGGAGCGATTGTAAATTATACTATTAGTAGATACTGGGCATTCGATGCTAGAGAGGAAAAAATATGGACGCAACTGATAAAGTATGCCGCTGTATCATTAGGTAGCATAATATTAAAATCATCAGGCACTTTTTTACTTACTGAGATGAGTTCCTGGGACTACAGGATTACTAGGTTACTGGTTGATGGGATAGTTGCTTTTGGGTTTAATTATACGTTACAAAAATTATGGGTATTTAAAAAACCCATTGTTGCCGATACTTAAGAAAAGAGCATCTACAAAAAATCTAAAATAGCTCGTCTAGAATATCTTCCACCACTATATTAGGCAGGGTGACTTTAAGTTGAGGAGTTCTTTGCATTTCCCTCTTAATCGCAAAGATCGCCTCATCATTTCTTGCCCAGCTACGCCTAGCGATTCCGTTATTTACATCATAGAAAAGCATGTTTTCTAATCTCTTTTCCGCTTCCGTAGATCCATCTAATAACATCCCAAAACCTCCATTCATCACTTCTCCCCAGCCCACTCCACCACCGTTATGGATAGACACCCATGTAGCTCCACGGAAGCTATCTCCGATGACATTATGGATTGCCATATCTGCGGTAAAGCGACTGCCGTCATAGATATTACTGGTTTCTCTAAATGGAGAATCAGTACCACTAACATCATGATGATCTCTTCCTAAAATAATCGGTCCAGAGATATGTCCTGACTTGATGGCTTGATTAAAAGCTTTTGCCATTTTTATACGTCCTTCTGCATCCGCATATAAAATTCTAGCTTGGCTTCCGACGACTAATTTATTTGTTTTAGCCTCTTTTATCCATTTAATATTATCTGATAATTGCTGCGCTATTTCTGGAGGTGCTGTTTCTTTTATTTCTTCTAGTACTTTCGCCGCTAGGGCATCAGTCTTATCTAAATCTTCACTATTTCCAGACCCACATACCCATCTAAATGGCCCAAAACCATAATCAAAACACATCGGACCTAATATATCCTGAACATAAGATGGATATTTAAAATCGATTCCATTATCAGCCATGATATCCGCATCTGCTCTAGAGGATTCTAGTAAAAAAGCATTGCCATAATCAAAAAAGTAAGTTCCTTTTTTAGTATGTTCATTTACGGTAGAGACATGTCTACGCAGCGATTCTTGAACCTTGGATTTAAACCCATCAGGGTTAGTTGCGATCATCTGATTAGCCTCGTCATAAGATAATCCAGCAGGGTAGTATCCTCCTGACCACGGATTATGTAGGGATGTCTGATCAGATCCGAGAGTAATAAAAATATTTTCTTTATCAAAACGTTCCCAGACATCTATCACGTTTCCGATATAAGCGATCGATACGACTTCTTTTTTGGCTTGAGCCAATGTTACCCTCGATACTAATTCATCAATGTCATCAATTAAAACATCGACCCACCCTTGCTCGTGTCTTTTAGTTGCTGCCTTAGGATTTACTTCTGCGCAGATAGTGATACATCCTGCAATGTTCCCAGCTTTGGGCTGAGCTCCACTCATACCGCCTAGACCTGCCGTTAGGAATATTTTCCCAGCAATATCATGTTCTGGTTGTAATTTTTTTCTAAATGCGTTCATTACAGTGATGGCGGTACCATGTACGATTCCTTGAGGTCCGATGTACATATACGATCCGGCGGTCATCTGACCATACTGCGTAACACCTAGTGCATTATATTTTTCCCAGTCGTCAGGTTTAGAGTAATTAGGGATCATCATCCCATTAGTAACTACTACTCGAGGAGCATCCTTAGTCGATGGAAATAATCCCATGGGATGACCAGAATACATATGTAAAGTCTGCTCATCTGTCATCTCGGATAGATACTGCATAGTTAATACATACTGAGCCCAGTTCTGGAAAACTGCACCATTACCTCCATAAGTAATAAGTTCCTCAGGATGCTGAGCTACCGCAGGATCTAGATTATTTTGAATCATAAGCATAATACCCGCTGCTTGTTGAGATTTAGCTGGATATTCATTTATTGGACGGGCGTAGATCGAGTAGTTAGGCTTAAAACGATACATATATATCCTTCCATAGGTATCAAGTTCTTCTGCAAATTCTGTTGCGAGTTCCTGATGCCATAATTGCGGAAAATACCTAAGGGCATTTTTTATGGCTAGTTTTTTTTCGTCGATACTAAGTATTTCCTTACGCTTAGGGGCACGATTAGCATCAGAAGGATATTTTTTTACCGGGGGAAGTTGGTCGGGAATTCCTTGTATTATTTGGCTCTTAAAATCCATTTTCTTATTTTTTATCCTCTAACTTATTGTAGTATAGGATCACATGTTCATATTATTTAAAAGTACCGCATGAGGATTTATCCTACATGAGCATGTTTAGTATTTCTCAAATAGAATATCAAAATCAGTCTTAATGTTTTTAGTAAGGTCTAGTATTTCTTTAGATTTTATAATGTCTATTGCCACTTCTATATCATCTCCAAAGATCCTGTCTTTTGTGGCATGAGATATTTTAGATCTTATATGAGTATGTACTTTTTCTAAAACTTTAGTAGACTTTAATGGCCGTTTAAAATCTAGAGCTTGAGCGGCACAAAGCATTTCTATACCTATTATTTTTTCTACATTTCCACACACCTGTAATGCTTTTCTAGCCCCTATAGATCCCATACTGACATGGTCCTCTTGACCTAGTGATGTGGGTATACTATCTGCACTCGATGGAAAGCATAATCCTTTGTTTTCGCTGGCTAGTGCAGCACCCGTATATTGTACGATCATAAAACCGGAGTTTAGACCAGTTTCTTTTAGTAATAATTTAGGAGCTCGATCTTGTTTACCTTCTAGAGAAAAATAGGATCTCCTATCTGAGATATTTCCTAATTCTGCTGCAGCCAGACAAGCATAATCTAATGGAAGAGCAAGAGGTTGTCCATGGAAATTACCTCCACTAATTGTTTCTGATGCAGAAAAAACCAAAGGATTATCCGTAACCGAATTAATCTCTATTTCTACACATTCCTTTAAATGCAACCATGCGTTTCTGGAGCTACCGTGTACCTGTGGTGTGCATCTGAGTGAGTAGGGATCTTGTACTCGATCACAGTTTATATGTGATTTTAAAATACTAGAGCCGTTTAGCATGCTGTAGACCCTGACTGCTACATGTTGATTTCCTTTATACGCTCTTACTTTATGGATATTAGGTTTAAATGGAGATATCGATCCTAATAGTCCCTCGATCATTAGAGCCGCGATCACATCTGCATGAGCAAGACAACTATGTAGTTTTTCTACCACCATAACAGCATGAGCGGCTATAAACTGAGTGCCGTTTATGAGAGCTAGACCCGCTTTAGGAGGAAGTTCTATAGGTTGTTTGCCGAGTTTTTTTAATACAGTTTTAGTGCTTTTTATTTTCCCTTGATAATGTACTTTTCCTTCTCCTAGTAAAGGTAAAAACAGATGAGAAAGCGGAGCAAGATCTCCAGAGGCTCCTACAGATCCTTGTTCTGGAACAACAGGAATTACATCCTCAATGATGTGCCAGAGTATTCTTTCTAAAACAGGAAGTGATATACCCGAGTAAGCCTTAGATAAGGCGTGTACTTTTAGGATCATCATTAACTTAGAAATATCTTTATTTATAGGATTTCCTACTCCTACACTATGGCTTAATAATAGGTTTTTTTGCAGGGTGCTGGTATTTTCCTTTGATATTTTTACATTGCATAAAGGACCAAAACCAGTATTGATACCATATACTGCATCTTCTCCAGCTGCAATTTGCATTACATTTTTATGAGATGCATGTATTTTTTTTTGCGTTGGTTTATCTATATAAGCATGAGTCTTACCGCGTAAGATGGACAGTGCAATTCCAGAAGTGAGTCGATCTTTACCATATTTAAAGGTTTTCATAATCTCTAGTCTTTAGAGTCGCAAAGATCAAGAATATATTGATCAAGAGGGACAAATAAAGAAAGCTATTTTAATCTTAGTTTAACTTTCTGGAAAGAAGATAAGGACGAATTTAAATGTGACACACATCTGAGATTACTTACCGATTTTTTTTAGATTTAGTTTATCGATAATATCTAAAAAACTGTGAGTTATCATTGCGGTAGCTCCCCATAAGACTTGACCATTTAAGTCAAAATAGGGAACATTTGTCAATGTTCTTTCTCCGATATGGATATCTTTTGTCTTTCGATTTTTTAGATTTTGTAATTCCGACAATGGGATTTCTAGAATTTCTTCTACTTCCTCCTTTTCAGGTTTAAAGGTCAATGGTCCATTGGCGAAAGCCACAAAAGGAAAGACAAGAAAATTACTTACAGAAATATATAGCTCCTTAAGAGCACCTAATATTTCTAACTGATCTGGTGTTATTCCAAATTCTTCGTAGGTTTCTCTAATGGCACACCGTAAGATAGTCTCATTATTCTCCTTTCTTCCTCCTGGAAAACTGATCTGACCAGCATGCTTATCTTCTTTAAATCTAGAAGTGCGTCTCATGTAGGCTATATACCACTCGTTTTTTTTCTGATATAAGATGAGAAGAACGGCGGCTATTTTATAGTCTTTGCGATTAAGTTTATACTTAGATAGAGGAATAGGAGACATCTTATTTTCTGCTAGCTCCACTTGAGGATGGGCTAAAAGAAATTGTTTAATAAGATCCGGAAGTAAAATAGGTGTATTATTTATTAGATTTTTTAAGGTAAGTTTCTAGAGCCATGGACATAGAAGGTGTTTCTGGAGCTGGTGCTTTTATATTTATATAAAGTCCTTTTTCCTCAACAGCTTTTGCTGTGGTTTTTCCATATATGGCCATCCTTGTTTTGTTTTGTTTAAAAGAAGGAAAGTTTTCGTAAAGAGACTCGATACCTAGTGGACTAAAAAACACGAGCACATCATAAGTAACATCGCTCAGATCAGAAAGATCACTAGCAACCGTCTTATACATGATGACATCCATGAAGTCAAATTCTTTTTCTGTTAGGTAAGCAACTACATTTTTTGCCCCAAGATTAGAACAGGGTAGTAGAAACTTTTCAGTCTCTTTATGTTTTTTTAGATAGTTTTCTAGATCCTGAATTTTACGAACACCCACAAAAACTTTACGCTTCCTGTAAACGATAAATTTCTGAAGATAATTAGCAATAGATTCTGATAAACAGAAGTACTTCGTATTCTGAGACATGGAACATCTCATCTCCTCACACATTCTAAAAAAGTGTTCTATGGAATTTTTAGATGTAAAAATTATAGAAGAGAACTCGTCTGGACGAACTCTATATTTTCTGAATTCCTTACTGGAGACTGGTTCTACATGTATAAATGGTCTCCAATCGATTTGTAGATCCCACTTTTTCTCAAGATCAAAATAGGGTGACCTTTCAGGTTTGGGCTGGGAAATTAAAATCGTTTTTACTTTGTCGTATTTTTCCAAATACTCAGTACTATTTGCCATTGACCTGGTTTTGAAATCCTGTTTTCAAATTTAGTACCTTACTATCAAACTATACAGAATGACTAGGGGTGCTATTTCAGAGCTGCAAAGGTAAATAAAAAAATAGTAAAGATTAGATGAAGCTCGTCTAGAACTTCCCGAAAAACCTTTAAAAAGTCGTATTAAAAAGAAAAAGGCAATAATTCCTATACCTAAATAAAGGAAAAACACTTTTGATACTTCCGGGCCCAAGATGGCTAATAAGTTAATGGGAATCAGTATGATACCCAAAAAACTATGGATTATGGTGATCGTAAAGTCGTAGGTTTTAAGTTCTTTAGAAATAGGATAAATATATCCTATAATTGCTAGGTAAATATGTTTACTCAAATAAAGAGCAATACAAGCAAATAATACATATAAATAAATCCTATAATCATAATATTGTGTCTCATTATAGTACTCTAAACTAGCGAATAGGAGTAGCGAAAAATTGATGAAAAATAATGAATACAATAGAATAAAAACCACATTTTTTCCTCCATTAGTCTCTCTTCTTAAGGTTTTGAGGTAGTTTTCATTAAGAATAGGTTTATACAGAGATAAGACAAATTCTCTGAAGGCAAACATGATAATAGCGAGCAGGATGCAGGAAATAATGAGGACCCAAAATTTTATATTTAGAAAATCACTTGATTTATCTAGCTTATTAATAATAGGCCTCTTTTTTTTCTGTACTTCTGTTTTCTTTAACGGTATATGAGAAACCTCAAAGGGGTTATCCTTATTACCCAGATCTGATAGATTTGTGGATCGATCAAAAATATTAGCTTCTTGCTGTAAAATAGAATCCTGAGTAAGGTCAAGCACTTGCTCTCTACCTTCTATATTAAAAGGATTATTTTGAGTTATACCAGGAATAAGGTATAAACAGCAAAGGATAAAACTAACATGTTTAAAAAAACGCCTCATAAATATAAAACCACAAAGATAACCTAGTAAAAGAGCAAAAAAAATGCCTCGATTTTCTTAATTCTTGTTAATACGCTGTTAAGTGCAGAAATACAGCCATCTAATGGTTGTAAATTTGAGGTAACTAAGATTATATGTCTAATAGTTTAATAAGAAGAATGATCGTTTTAGGTGTACTCGCAATTGTGGGTATTGCCTTTGTACAGAGTTACTGGACCATTAAGACGTATGATTTAAAGGAGCAAGAGTTTCATGAAAGTGTAATGATATCATTACGTCAGGTAGCAGAGCGATATGCTAAGTTTAATAAATCGGAGCTTCCTAAAAATAATTTAATTCAGAGGAGAGCCTCTAATTATTACTCCGTAAATATAAATAGTACTATCGATGTTCATGTTTTAGAGGACTACCTGGAGCAAGAGCTGGCTCATAGATCTATAGATACGGAGATCGAGTATGCGGTTTATGATTGTTTTAGCGATGATTTAGTTTATGGTAACTGCTGTAAGCCTGGACAAAAAGATGTGGTAAAAGAAGATGCAGAACCATTAGTAAAATTTGACGATTTGGTCTATTACTTTGTGGTAAAGTTTCCTGAAAAGAAAACTTATTTGCTAAGTAATATATGGCAGACGATACTTTTTAATGCGATCGCTTTACTGGCTTGTATCTTTTTTGCTTATTCCATGTGGGTGATCCTCAGGCAAAAAAAACTATCAGAACAGCAGACAGATTTTATTAATAACATGACTCATGAGTTTAAGACACCGATATCTTCCATAAAGATTGCTGCTGATGTTTTTGAGAAAAATGATTATATAAAGAATGATAAACGATTAAGTCATTATGCGTCAATCATTAAAGATCAGAACAAGAGGTTAAACGATCAGGTAGAGAAGGTTTTAAATATTGCTAGGTCGGAAGAAGATGGTTTTGAATTGCATAAAGAACCTACAGAGTTAAACGATATTATCAGATCTACGATAAATGCTGAGAAAGCAAAATTAAATCAGCATAAAGTCTTACTAACCTTAAATTTATCAGAGAGTATATCGTCCATCTCCGCCGATAAATTGCATCTGACAAATATCATAGCTAATATTATAGATAATGCGATTAAGTATTGTAATAAGTTGCCCGAGATAGAGATCTCTACTTTTAGTAATAATAATACGGTGGGGTTAAGTATAAAAGATAATGGTATCGGAATAGAGAAAGATGATCTTAAAAAGGTACAAGAAAAATTTTATCGAGTTTCTACTGGTAATATCCATAACGTAAAAGGTTTTGGGCTAGGGTTATTTTATGTTCACAAAATATGTCAGAGCCATGGATGGGTGCTAGATATAGATTCTAGTATAGCAGGAGGGACTTCCGTCAATATTATATTTTAAAACAAAATGACTATGTCAAAAAAAGCAAAAATCCTTTACGTAGAAGATGATGAGACATTAGGCTTTGTAACCAAGGATAATCTAGAGATAAATGGATACGAGGTTGATCATTGTTTAAATGGTAAAAAGGGTTTAGACACATTTAGAGAAGGAACGTATGATTTGTGTGTCTTAGATGTCATGATGCCAGAGATGGATGGTTTTGAGTTGGCTTCACATATAAGAAAAGCAAATAATCAGATTCCGATACTTTTCTTAACTGCAAAATCTCTCAAGGAAGACAAAATTAAAGGACTGCAGATCGGTGCGGATGATTACATCACTAAGCCTTTTAGTATAGAAGAACTAATATTAAAAATTGATGTATTTCTTAGGAGAAAGTTTATCAGCAATCCAGATGCAAATGTTTTAAGTATAGGCAAGTTTAATTTTGATTATGAAAATCTGGAGTTAAAAAATGATGAACTATCTAATAGTCTAACTCAGAAAGAAGGAGATCTTTTAAAGATGCTGATTCAGAATAAAAATCAAATACTTAAGAGAGCTCAGATTCTAAAAGCATTATGGGGAGAAGATGATTATTTTCTAGGCAGGAGTATGGATGTATTTATAAGCAGGCTGAGAAAATATATAAAATCGGATACTACATTAAAAATCGAAAATATACATGGTGTAGGCTTTAGACTATCCGATAAGGGTTAGAAAAAATATGTGTATAATTTTATTGTTGTAATCGGCTGTATAATAATGCTTTATAAATATTTATGCTCCATATTTTAAATATAAATTAGTAAGAAGTAGGGGTGTTATGATTTATAATGTGTCATATAGATGTCTTTTCATGAATACTGGTTTTTAAGAAATAAGGCGGATCTCTCGATTCGCCTTTTTCATTTATAGTAGGTATTATGTTCACTTGTGATCCGTATTCATTTCTATTTTATAGTTTAGTATATGTTAAAATTGTTAGACCACTAAGGGTAAATGTGTTGTATAAGTGTCTTATAAATGTCTTTTCATGAATACTGGTTTTTAAGAAATAAGGTGGATCTCTCGATTCACCTTTTTTCGTTTTAGGGTGTTTTGGTTCGTAAGGAATTTGAGAAGGAATTCTAAAGAAAAAGGATAAGAATTAAAACTAGATTAAAAAATAAACGGGAGACATAGGGGTAACACATCGATATAGGTGTCTTATAAATGTCTTTTCATAAATACTGGTTTTTTAAGAAATAAGGCGGATCTCTCGATCCGCCTTTTTCATTTTATATATGGCTATAAAGACCAGTAGACAATTTATAAGTTCGTTTTATAGGGCATCATCGAGATGGTTTTAAATTTATGCATTAGTTAAGCATAAACACTCGACTTGCGTTTAGATGTCTTTATAGAGCTAAAAATAATGGGAGGGTAAGGTTTAGGATAATCACCTTTTAAAAGAAATCATTAAAAAACTAAAGATTAGAAACCAAGGTTACAATATAAACCAATCAATCTACATATAAACTTAGGTGTATATGTTTTTCAAATGAAAAGCATAAAATCGAGTAGAAGAATCTAAAATATAGAGCCCAGAATTATAGAAGTCTAAGCAGAATATTTTTTTACGTGATCCATAAAGTCTTCGACCATTTTTTTAGAGCCGATAGCTATAGTAGATCTCTGATGGATTTCTGTTACCTCTACATCCAGAATTCTATTAAGTTTACAATCTACAGCTAGACCTCCTGCTTGTTCGACAATCATGGCCATAGGATTACATTCATAAAGTAATCTCAGTTTACCATGAGGATATTTACGTGTGTTAGGATACATAAAAATACCTCCTTTGAATAGCGATCTATGGACATCAGAGACCATACTACCGATATAACGCAGTCTATAGTTTTCATCATTACAGTTATCTATGTAACGTCTTACTTCTAAGTCAAATTTTTGATAATAGCCCTGGTTTACTGAGTAGTAAATCCCAAAGTCAGGCATTTTTATATTCTTATGAGATAGACAAAATTCCCCAATAGAAGGATCTAAAGTAAACCCATTTACTCCATCACCGGTGGTGTAAACTAGGATAGTAGATGTACCATAGAGTACATATCCCGCGGCTACCATTTTGTGGCCTTTTTGGAAAAAGTCTGTTTCTTTGATTCCTGATTTAGACTTAGTTAGTTTTTTATAAATCCCAAAAATCGTCCCGACAGAAACATTTACATCGATATTAGAAGATCCATCTAAAGGATCCATAACCACGACATAGTCCGCACTACGGGTTTTTATAGTTTTTAGTTTTATCCATTTTTCATCTTCCTCAGATGCTACGCCAGCACACTCTCCACTATTTTCTAAGCATTCTATCATGACTCTATTAGCAAAAAGATCTAGTTTTTGTACCTGATCTCCTGATGCATTTCCAGAATCGGCATCTCCCAGTATATTTACGAGTCCAGCTTTATTAACTTCTCTATTGACTATTTTAGATGCGATACCGATATCTCGGAGTAGTCTGGTAAGCGAACCAGTAGCATCGTCGTGCGACTTTTGATTTTTTATAATAAATTCGTCCAACGTAACGATCCTGTTTTGCTGTCTGGAGCCCATTTTTATTTTATTTTAGAAGATTATAAACCTTTACATATGAAAGCTGCAAAAGTATTGCCATTATTGATAATATGTTTCCTTTTAAACGGAGTAAATTCCATTTCTGCCCAAAAGGAGATAAATCTCGAAGATATATGGAAGAATTATACGTTTTATCCTAAATCAGTTCCTGGTTTTAACTTCATGAATGATGGTCGTCATTACACCCGTTTAGAAGATAATACGATAAAAAGATACGATCTCACATCGGGAAACTATGTCGATGATATTTTTATTGGCTCAAGCCAGCATAATATAGAAGGTTTTGATGGGAAAATTGCTGGGTACACTTTTTCCAATGATGAGAATAGAATTATGATAAAGTCGCAGTCCGAGCAAATCTATAGACGTAGTTCGAGAGCAAAATTCTATGTTTACGATCGAAAGTCTAAAAAGCTACAAGCGATATATGATGGGGATAAAATTCAGTATGCAACATTTTCACCTGATGCTACTAAAGTTGCCTATGTTTGGAAAAATGATGTTTATTGGTATGATCTTAATACAAAAGAAACATTTCCGATTACTACCGATGGTAAAGAAAATGAGATCATAAATGGAAGTACCGACTGGGTGTACGAGGAGGAATTTTCTTTTGTAAAAGCTTTTGAATGGTCACCAGATAATAATAAAATTGCCTTTATCCGTTTTGATGAGAAAGAGGTGCCAGAGTTTACCATGACCGCTCACAACGGAGGTATGTATCCAGAATATCACACTTGGAAATATCCTAAAGTGGGAGAGAAAAATGCTAAAGTATCAGTACACATCTATCATTTAAAATCTGATAAAACAGTAGATGTAAATGCTGGTGATATGACTGAGATGTATGTGCCTCGTATAAAGTGGACACACGGTAATAAATTATGTATTACGAAAATGAACCGCCATCAAAATGATCTACAGTTATTATTGGCGGAAGCCAAAACAGGACAGACCACAGAATTACTAAATGAAAAATCAAAGTACTATATCGACGTTACCGATAATCTTACCTTTCTGAAAAACGGAAAAGAATTTATCTGGACTTCTGAGCAAGATGGATTTAATCATATCTATTTATATGATATGAATGGAAAAGTAAAAAAACAATTGACTAAAGGTAATTACGATGTTACAGGTTTTTATGGCCTTGACGAAAAAAACAAAAGAGTCTTTTATCAGGCTGCGGAAAAATCGCCGATGGTAAAGCATGTATATTCTGTAGATCTAAGAGGTAAAAAGAAATCTCAACATTCTAAGGTAGAGGGTACGAGTCGAGCACAATTTAGTAGCACTTATGACTATTATGTTCTGACGCATAGTGATATTAATACGCCGAGTACTTACAACGTTTATAACCGTAATGACATATTAGTCCGAGCGATAGAAAATAACGCTGGCTTAAAAAAACTACAAGAGGATTATGGGACGCAAAAAATGGAATTCTTTTCATTTAAAACGTCAGAGGGAGTCGAGCTCAATGGATGGATCCTTAAACCAAAAAACTTTAAAGCAAATGGTCAGTACCCTGTTTTTATGACTCAGTATAGTGGGCCAGGTAGCCAATCCGTTACTGACGGATGGAAAGGAAATAATTACTGGTGGTATCAGATGCTAGCCCAGCAGGGTTATGTGGTTGCGTGTGTAGATCCTAGAGGTACAGGAGCTAGAGGAGAAGAGTTCAAAAAAATGACCTATCTAGAGTTAGGAAAATATGAAACGATCGATCAGATCGAAGCCGCTAAATATCTAGGTGGACTTCCATTTACAGATAAAAACAGAATAGGGATTTTTGGGTGGTCCTATGGTGGATACATGTCGAGCTTATGTATTCTTAAAGGAAATGATACTTTTAAAGCAGCTATTGCTGTGGCTCCTGTAACAAGTTGGAAGTGGTATGATACGATATACACGGAAAGGTATATGCGTACGGTAGAGGAAAATAAATCTGGTTATGCTGATAACTCACCGATATACTTTGCGGATCGTTTAAAAGGTAATTATTTACTCATACATGGAGACGGAGATGATAATGTACATTACCAGCATACAGTAGAAATGGCAAATGCACTGATCTCTGCAAATAAGCAATACGATACTTACGTTTACCCTAATCGTAATCATGGGATCTATGGAGATAATGCAAGACTACATCTCTATACTAAAATGACTAATTTCTTAAACGAAAAATTAAAAGCAGGTAACTGGGATTATTTAGATAATGAGTCGACAGGGATAAAACCATAAACTTATTTCTAATCACTATTTCTATCTATTCATTGCTGTTTTTTAGTAATGCATAAATTTTTACTTAAGTGGTAGTATGGTTTTATAATTATTTGTAGAAATTTTAGATTTGGTCGAACTATCTAATCATTTCTGAGTATATCTAGGTATTAAACAAGTGGTCCTAAGAAATTGCCTCAGCTCATTAAGCATTACTTATTTATAAATCACCGGAAATGGAAGAACAATTAGGAAAATCGGTAGAAAAGGTATCTGGAAAGTTAACTGGATGGGTAGATTTGCTCGTGGTCAATTTGCCTAATATAGTTTTAGCCCTCATTATATTTATAGTAGCTTATTACGGATCGCAAAAACTAAGTACTCTAGTTAAGAGAATGCTTAGGAATAAGATTAAGCAACATTCGATACGTGGATTAATAGGGAATATTATTTCTATTGTTACGATCTGTCTGGGTCTTTTTTTAGCATTGAGTGTTCTTAATTTGGACAAGGCCCTATCCTCGATTTTGGCTGGTGCAGGAGTGGCGGGTCTTGCAGTAGGACTGGCATTACAAGGAACTATTGCAAATACTTTTTCTGGTATCTTTCTGGCAGTAAAGGATATACTTAATGTAAATGACTTTGTAGAAACTAATGGATATCGAGGTACCGTACAGAGTATAAATTTGCGATATGTAACCTTAAAAGAAAGTGATAACAATCTGGTTGTCATCCCTAATAATCTCGTTGTCGATAATCCGTTTAAAAATTTTGGTTTAACTACTCAAATAAGAACTACCATAAAGTGTGGAGTCGGATATGATTCTGATTTAAAGCAGGTGCAAAAACTGGCCACTGACACGATTGCAGCAGCATTTCCGCAAGGAGAGAAAGAGGTAGAATTTCATTATTTGGAATTTGGAGATAGTTCGATAAATTTTCAAATTCGATTCTGGGTAGATGCTACAAAAAATAGAACACAGCTAGAGGCAAAGAGTCAGGCCATTATACTTATCAAAGAGGTATTTGATAAAAATAATATAGACATACCGTATCCTATAAGGACATTGATTAGTAAATCTAGCGATGATAAAATAGTCTAGTAGGCTTAATGGCATTCTTTTAATACCTTGATTTACATCGAATAAATAATAGGTATGAGTAAAGCTGAGGAGATCCATAGTATAAGCGATAACAGCCCTCCTACGATCATAAAATCTCTAAATCTGTATATACCCATACCATAAACTATTGTATTCGTTTGGTAGCCGATAGGTGTAAAAAAACTAAAATTGGCGGCAAGCATGATCACCACTAAAAAGGGAATAGGATTTATATTTAGGCCGTTAGCTAGTGATATGGCTATGGGTGTAATTATTATGGCGGTGGCATTATTAGAGAGTACACCACTAACTAACATTGTTACTAAGAAAAGAGCTCCTATAATCAGATTAGAATTTAAGTCCTGAAAAACGCGTAGTAAAATTTCTCCCAAGTATTTATCAGCACCTGTATTAGACATTGCAATTCCTAAGGGTAATAAACCTACTAGTAGAAAAATGATTTGCCAGTTTATAGATTCATAGGCATGCTGTAGCGTCACTGTCTGAGTTACTAGGTGCAGTGCAACTCCTAAAAGGGCACTTTCTAAAATCGGAAGTACAGAAGTAGCAGCAAGGGCAATAACCAGTAGAAGTATGCCTAGGGTGATATACTTTTTACTGCTTCTTACATTAGGATGATCCATATGATCCATAATAAGACTGGTATCATTATAATTCCAGTTATCATCATTATTTCCATCTAACTGTATAATCAGTCGATCTCCAGGATCGATTCTTACTCGACTTATCCTATCTTCTACAAATTTTCCAGATGCATTAAATATACTCCGATGCTTATTTATGGCTAGGGGCATACCTCCTTCTAAATCGCTGGAGTCTAAATCCCCAAAATCTCTACCGATAAGATTAGAGTCAGGAAGAATTAATAGTTCTATAATATCACCATTAAAATCGTCGTCAGTATTATCCTGATTTTCCGATATGGATTCAAAATGTTTTTGGTTATTAAGAGACAGTAATTTATCTCTATGTGAACTCACCACTAAAATATCGTTTTTCTTGAATTTTTGCCAATAGGAAGGATGACGAATGACTCTTTTTCCTCTTTTTATCTGTAGTAAATTAAGCTGACTATCATTGTATAGTGCAGAAGATTTATAAGATTTACCGATGATGGGATTATTTCCTAGTACTTTAAAATAAGATATATACCGGGCCACTGGTTTTCTATTTGCGTAATCGAGATTCTTTTTCTTGAGTAGAAAAATAGAGAATAAAGAGATTGAAAAAATACCTATAACGAGTAAGCATGAGGCTAGTAAAGTAACCTCAAAGAAATCAAAACCCTCTAATCCATTTGCAATAGCAATTTGATTTACGATCAGGTTTGTGCTCGTACCCATCAGCGTACAACTACCTCCTAAAATTCCGGCAAAAGAAATAGGCATCATATATTTTTCTAACGAAATATTAAACTTCTTGCTAATTTCTGGCATGATCCTCACAAATAATATCACCACTGCAGTTGTACTCGAGAATGCCGATATAATTCCCACTACTAACATAAGGGTGGGCAAGGAAATCTGTAGTGGCCACTTTATTATGGGTAACAAAAAATCCGACAAAAGTCCTATAGTTCCATTAGACTCTAATGCGGCGGTAATGATCATAAGAGATATGATCGTAATAACTGCTGGATTACTAAATCCAGATATGGCCTCTTCACCGCTGACTAAACCAGTTAGAAATAGAGATACCATTACTAAAAACGCAATCTTATCTACAGAAAATATCTCAGTAATAAACATCAACGTAGATATTCCGATGATCGTAAATAATATGATAATATGTACGTCCAATTACTTAGTTTTTCTTATCTCTTTTTGATTAAAATCTAGTTTCTGACCACGCACTAAAACACGCTTTCTGATTTGGTAAATATAAGAAACCCATTAATAAACATGCAGATTAAAATGGGTAGACTAGAGAACTAGGTAAGAAGCATAAATTTATTTAATAATGGTCACTTATTTTACGCACTTTTACGGAGTAAATTACAAAAGGATTATCGATTAATTGGATCGAACAAATATTGTTTACCTTGGTTTGATAATAGCGTTACATCGGTTAATTAAATATGGGCATTGAGCTTAAGAAAGAAGATTTACAGAGCTGTAATTTTTACGTTTATTTTTCTGCTGATCATGATGGCGGTCTTATATCTAGCGTTGCAAACTTCGTACGTACAGAATAAGATAAAAATAAAAGTACTCGAGATCCTAAGCAATAAATATGAGGCTGAGTGGGCGATAGATGATATCAAGTTTGATTTTTTTGATGAGCTACATTTAGAAGGCATACTTTTTAGAGATCAGGAAGGAGATACTTTATTATCCGCAAAATCCTTACACATCGATATCGGAGTGTTAAGTCTAATGCAAAAGTCAGTGCATCTGGATCAGGTGATATTATCCGATGCTCATATTGAGCTATACGTTTTAGAGGATGGTGTGATGAATTATCAATTTTTGTTAGACGAAAAGTCGACAACAAAATCTAATGTCGATGATGATAATCTTGAGAATAGCTCTGGATGGAATTTTGGCATATCGGTTATCGATATTCCACATTCGAGCATCAGGTATGAGACCTTAGACATGCGGATGGATCATGATCATCAAGAGTTTAAAATAGATTTTTCTGACTTAGATTTGGGAAACAAACGTATACTTATAAGCGACATATATTTAAACAAAGCAAGTACTCTGTTATCTATTAGTTCGCAGAAAGAGTCCAACGATACAGATTTTATTTTTCCAGATATAGGGTGGGAGATAGGAGTCTCTGATTTGGGTATCAGTGATACAGATTTTTCTTATCAGCAAGGGAATAGATCACATCGAGCTACTAATCTAAATCTTAATATCTTAAATGTAAATATCGCAGATAAATCTATCGAAGCAGATATTAAAAAAATCGCCGCAGGTTATAATGATCTTATCGTCTTTAAAAATATAGAGGGTAATGTCCAGTTAATAGAGGATCAGTTAGCTATTAAGAATTTAGAGGTTCTGACTAATAGTGATAAACTTTCTGTTACTACACTTGAGGGTGGTTTAAATGCTATGGAATGGGATATAAGCAAATTAGATTTACATATATCGCCTACTACTATACGTGATTTTTATAGTTTCATTCCAAAAGGCATTTATTTAAATCAGGAAGATATTTTATTGGCTACAGCCAATGAGATACATTATTCCAGAACTAACATAGCTGCTTCTAACTTATCGATTACTTATGGGGATATCATAAACACACGTTTGTCTTTAAAAACAATTTACGATCACCAGGGAATAAATAGTTTAGAAACAGAAATTAGTACATTAGATGCTAGGCCATTACAGTTAGATCTTGCTTTAGAGGCATTTGAATGGCCAGACAGTCTGCGACATGTAGATCACATAGAAATGAGTGGTAGAATAACAGGTGATCAAAAAACATTATATCTTAAAGACATTATTTTACAGGCTGATCATTTAGGTAATTTATCTTTTGGTGGGAAAATTAAACATTGGCGAAAGCCAAATGATATTGCTTACAACTTGACTATAAAAAGTTTATCCTCCACCGCAGAAAGTATACCAATAGCTAAGGTTCCATCTCTTGCTTTTGATAGTTTAAAAAATATATCTTTTGCAGGATCTTTAGAAGGGACGCTGATGAATAGTAAAATCATAGGTTCTCTAGAGACGACTTTAGGAACAATGGATTTAGACGCTTACTTTCAGAATTTAGATAAGTTGGATAGCCTTCAGTATCGTGGGAAAGTAGTTCTAAAGCAATTTGATATCGGTACCTTTTTGAAGAATAAAGAACTCGATAAAGTATCGTTAAATCTTATGGCGATCGGAAAGGGTATCTCCTTAGCTACCATAGATGCATCTCTAAATGGAGAAGTTACGCAGTTTAGTTATAAGGATTATTTATATGATGACCTTAGTATTGCAGCTGATATTAATCAGAATAAAATAGATGGTCAGTTAAGTATTAAAGATGAACATATAGATTTAAATTATGACGGTATTATTGATCTGAGTAATGGGGGAATTCTATTAGATTTTGAAAGTCAGGTAAACCATTTTCGTCCTCAAGCACTCGATCTTTATACTACGGATTTAAACATATCAGGATCTATTAAAAGCAAACTTAGATTTCCTTTTAATGAAGGCCAAAAAGGAAATTTTACAATTCGTAATTTGTTACTAAATAATGTGACAGACACAGTTACTGTAGATTCTTTTTTAATAATAGCTTATAAGGAAAGGGATAGCACTTACGTGAATATTTCCTCCGATTTTATGAATGCCCAAGTAGATGGTTTATTCGATATCAGGGAATTGCCAGCAGCGTTTGCGAGTATGCTAGATATGGATAATTTTGGCAAAATTGGAGATTCTGAGGTGAATTCGCGTTATTTAAATATAGAGGCTGACATTAATAATCTAAGGCCTTTAGATATTATTTTAGGGAGAGATGTTTTGTTACTTGATAACGCAAAAATTAGTTCGAGTATAGACTTTAGTTCTAAAGATATAGATGGAGATATTTCTATTGATAGTTTGTTTTACGATCAGTTTTTTGCTGAGAAAATTACCATCACTATAGATCAGAAAGAAGGGGCGTATTTCCTAAATATAGATGCTGATAATAATAGTTATGCGGGTAATGATATTCCTATAATTGATATTAATAACGTTTATCGTGATAATATATTAGATAGTCGTTTTATAGCAAAGGATAAGGATGCTCTTCCCAGGATAAAATTTGCAACTCTTTATTCTAAACAGGATAGTTTTCATAGTATAGCTCTGCAGGATAGTCTAGTTTTAAATCGTAAGGAGTGGATGGCTCAGGCTGGTAATCAGATAAAGATATATCCTTTTAAATTTATAGTAGACAATCTAGAGATCACTGATCAGAACGAATTTCTAAAAGTACAATCGACTGATGATACCGGAGACCAACTGGCAATCAACTTTAATAATTTTAATATTGGGCAGTTTAGTACATTAATAACTGGAGAGCCTTCTGATTTTAAGGGAGATATAAATGGTGATTTTACTATAAAAGGTCTTAATACAGAGGTATACTACACTACAAATATTATTATCGATGATCTCGAGTATAAAGAAAATAAAGTCGGAGCTATTAATTTACAGGCTAGAGATAATCCCCAGACTAATTTGCTGACCGCAGACATTTCTCTAGTAGGTCCTAATAATGATCTCAATGTAAACGGATCGTATAATATCGAGAGCCGAATATTTGATTTTTCTCTAGATATAAACAAGGTGGAATTACAATTACTGGATCCGTTTATGTCAGATTTTATGACTGATAGCAAAGGATCTGTAAATGGAGAAGCCAGTCTTACTGGTTCGCCGGAGAAACCTATCTTGGATGGATATTTAAATTTGCAAGATGTGTTTACCACTATAGTAGTAAATAAATCACGATACGGAATTGAAAATCACAGAATAAAATTTAATAATAAATCGATTACTTTAGGGGAGTTACCTATAACAGATAATCAGGGAAACAAAGCATTAGTATCAGGTCGTATCGATCATAATTATCTGAGTGATATGACGCTCGACTTAAAATTATTTACAGATAAATTTACATTTCTCAATACTAAAAAAACGGACAATGATATTTTTTATGGAAAGCTAAAGCTAAAAGCAGCAGCTGATATCACTGGTCCGATTTCTCTTCTGGATGTAAATATTAGAGCATCTACTCTTGATAGCTCGGCTATAAGCATCTCTCCTTTTTCTGCAGAAAAATATCTACAACAGGAGAGTTTTGTAAAATATGGAACTCCTGAAATCGATGAGGGAAAAAACCAAGAATCATTATTAAAGTTAGCTCAGCAATATCCATTTAAAGTAAATTTAATACTTAGTGCTACGGATAAAGTAGATGTAAATTTTATCGTGGATCCTGTAACAGGAGATAACATAAAAATAAAAGGGGATGGCGATCTTCGTGTAGTTTTATCACCTGACGGACAGCAAGAGATTTATGGATTATATACAGTGTCAGAGGGGAATTATTTTTTCTCTTATGGTGATTTTGTAAAACGTACTTTTGCGATCAGCCCAGGAAGTACATTACGGTTTAATGGTGATCCTTTAAATGCTGTATTAGATATAGATGCGGTTTATAGTGTAAACACCACCACTTACGAGCTGATAAAAAACGAAGTAGCTTTTGATCAGTCTGAGATAAGTGCGAGTAAAGAAAGAACAAATGTTAATGTCATTTTATCACTTTCTGGAACCATTAGTGCTCCTGAGATAAATCTAGATATAAAAATTCCAGATCAGGAATCTACCTCCGTCGCATCTCTGATGAACTTAAAACTAAACGAGCTGAGAAATGACCCTAACGAACTTAATAATCAGGTTTTTGGGTTATTGATTTTTAATAGTTTTATAGTTCAGGATAATACTACATCATCTTTTAGTAGTGTAGGATCAGGTATTGCATATAGTAGTTTATCTAATCTGGTTTCAGGCCAGTTAAATAAGCTAGCGGGCAAAGCATTAAAAGGTGTCGATGTAAACGTAAATGTTAATTCGTATGAATCGGAATATATAGACAATGGAAATGGTGGTAACATCACTGAGATCGGAGTACAGTTAAAAAAGCAATTATTTAATGATCGACTATCCATCTCTGCTGTAGGAAATGTAGATATCAGCAATAGTGACGAGAGTAGTTATGCTGGCTTTTTAGGTGATTTTATCGTAGAGTATAAACTCACAGAAGACGGTACTTATAGGTTAAAAGTGTTTTCTAAAAGTGATTATGATCAGTTGTTAAATGAAAATACAAATAGAAATGGGGTGAGTATATTTTTTAATAAAAGCTTTGATTCTAAGAAAGATGATTAGACAGAAAGCGCTATATATCCATGCGTGCCCTATACTATCTTTTATTTGTATGGTATGCATGCTGTTGATTAGTTCGTGCAGTTTAACTAAACGAGTTCCGGATGATCAGCAAGTTTTTATGGGTACCCGTTTTGAGATCGCTGATGAGGATAATGCTCAGTCTGTAGAGTTTTTTGATCTTGCTATAAATGATATACCGCCTACTCCTACTAATACAGGTATAGGAAATATATACACTGGTTTTTATAATATTTACGAGCGTACAAATGGGAAGAGTTTTAGAAAGTATGTAAAAAATACATTGGGTTCGGCTCCGGTGATTTTTAATCAGGAAATGATAAAAAATACTGAGGCTAAATTAGACTTTTATTTAAATGGCAAAGGTTTTTTTGGACATGAAACTGACTGTGATACGATCGGTGATGGACGTAAAGTAAATATGGTTTGTGAGATAAAGTTAGGTCAGCGATATAAAATAGATTCTTTAATTTTTCCGGTGGATACTACTTATACTGCGCTTAAATTAGATCAGAAATTACAAAGGCTAATTATTAAGGAAGGGAATTACTACGATCGTGATCGATTAGAATATGAGCGACTACGACTTACTAATATTGCAGGTCAGATTGGATTTGCGGACTTTGGTACTAATAATGTTTTGTTTTATGTCGATACCCTTGCGGGGAATAAAAAGGTAGATATATATCTTAAAATACTGCAACCTACTGATAGTACTTTTCATAAAAGATATATCCTAGATAGTATAAGGATTTATCCTAATTATACTTTGGGCTCAGAAAAAAAAGATGATTTAAAACGTGTAGAAATAAGGGATGGAATTTATGTCTACGAGAATGAGCACTATCTAGATCATGGGCTTATCGATCGTTTAATCCTACAAAATCCGGGGAGCTATTTTAATTCGACTCAGGAAAGTCGCACTATAGCACGACTATCAGATTTAGGAGTGTTTAGTAATATAAATATAGAAAAAAGACCTAATCCTAACAGCAGTAATAATGGACTGATTCAGTATATGTTACTCACACCTTTAGATATGCAATCAATATCTGCGGAGCTAGAGGTCAATAATCGATCAGGTAATTTTTTTGGAACCGGGGCCAATGTTAAATATATAAATCGTAATATTTTTGGTCATGCAGAAAGGCTGGATTTATCTGTAAGAAGTCAGGTAGAAACTCAATTTGGAGGAGGGGTGAGTTTTATAAATTCTTCGGATCTAGGTGTAGATATGACTTTAGAGTTTCCGAGATTCTTTGTCCCATTTATAAACATAAGAGAAAGCAAGAAATTTATTCCGCGGACTCAGTTAAAAGGGAGTTACACTTATCAGCGTAGGACAGGTTTTTATACCATCCAGAGTTTATCTGGAAAATTTGGGTATAAATGGAGAGAGACTTCCACTAAATTACACGAGCTTTTTCCGATAGTTCTAAATGAGGTAAACACCACTAATAAGACCACTGAATTCCAAGATAAATTAGATGACGACCCACGACTAAAAGCTGCGTTCGAAAATATTTTAATTAATGGGTTGCAATATTATTTTACTTATTCTAATCAGGCTAATGCTAGAGATAGGAGGTATGATTTTTTTAGAGTAGAGTTAGAGACGAGTGGAAATTTAGCCTCTTTATTTTTTAAGTCTGATACTGAGCCTGCTGAAATTATAGGGATAGATTTTGCTCAGTTTTCTAAAATAACCTTAGACTTTAGGAAATTTTGGAGAGTTAGTAAAACCACTCAGCTAGCTGCACGGATACTAACAGGAGCGGGTTTTGCATATGGTAATAGTACAGAGTTGCCCTATATAAAACAATACCTTATCGGAGGATCTAATAGTTTAAGAGCTTTTAGACTTAGAGGTCTAGGCCCGGGAGCATTCTTCTCCGACCCTAGTACTAATATTGGTTCGCAGTTTATAGATCAGACGGGAGATTTAAAATTAGAAATGAGCCTGGAATATCGATTCCATATGTTCGGATATTTTAAAGGAGCCACTTTTATAGATGCAGGAAATGTATGGCTTTTAAATAATAAAGACATACCAGAGGGGAACTTCTCCGCTAAGGATTTTTACAAGGAGATCGGTGTAGGATCTGGTATAGGATTGAGAGTGGATTTTGGCTTTTTTCTGATCCGTTTAGATGTTGCTACTCCTTTAAGAGCTCCTAATTCTAATAATCAGTTTGAGTGGAGATTAAGTGATTTTAATTTTGGGAGTAAGAACTGGAGACAGGATAATATTAGGTACAATATTGGTATCGGTTACCCATTTTAAAAACAAGGAAATTCGGATTGGAGATTTAGATATTATGTGACAGTGTACTGTGATAATATGCGACTATTGTTTTAGGTCTCTGAGGAAGTATCGATTTTTTTTCGTGAATTTTTTTCCCCTTTTACAAAGGTTGCAAAATTAGCAGCTACAATTTTTTCTTCTTTTAGTATTGTATATTGATGTGTAAACTTTGCTCCAAATAAAATTAAAACAGCAGAGTAGTAAACCCACATCAGAAATACTACTAGCGATCCGCTAGATCCATATGCACTGCCTAAATCAGAATTAGATAAGTACAGCCCGATGAGAAATTTTCCAAGTAAAAAAAGGAAGGCAGTAAAAACACCTCCAACCCATACGTTAGACCATTTTATTTTTACATCAGGTAAAACTTTAAATATCAATGAAAAAATTACCGTTGTAACGAGGAGAGAGAAGATAATATTGAACATCCATGCAAGAGATAAATCTATAAGGTTGTTTTCTATCCATCGCTGGAATACTTTAAGTAAACTATCTATTACGAGTGAGACTAAGAGTACAAAACCGATACTTACGATCATAGCAAAAGATAATATACGATCTAAGATCAATTTGTAAAAACTACCATCACCATTTGCTTCTACATCCCAGACCTTATTAATTGCGTTTTGTAAGGAAATAAAAATAGTCGTTGCACTAAAAACGAGTAGTATATATCCCAACAATTGTTTAAACCAATTGGTGCTTTTCTCTGCGGCATTATCTAAAATAATTTCTGCTTGATTGGCCGTAGATGGACCTAGATATTTATTTAATTGTATCAGTAAATCTTGTTCTACATTATCCCCATGATAGGCTTGGGATAAAAAATTTAATGAAACAAGTAAAATAGCTGGTAGGGATATGACTGTGTAAAATGCAATAGATGCTGCATACGTCATAGGGTCATTATCAAAAAAAGATTTAGTGGTTTTTACTAGAGTTTTGATGACCATAAATTATAATTATTGATAAGTCCTAGGTGAGAGTAATATAATCTTTTTTTCTTCATTGGCTTAGGCCAATGGACGATAGGCTAAAGAATAAATGATAGTTTAAAATATTTAAGATTACACATGCGTAGTAAACTACAATTTGTGATATCTGAGTATTTATGAAAACTACATTACTTATGTTAAAATAATTTACTCCTTGATATGAGTCACTTCGCTTTCTAATTTTAAGGCGTGGCTGTCTTCTGTTTTTATATAGAGAGCCTTATCACCCGTCTCTCCATTTCTTGAGACTTCCGTCCCTTTTATAGTTTTGGTGGTAGGTTCACTGTATGTTTCTAATACTTTGCCAGATGCAGTTCCGTTTCCCCATTTCCATTCTACTTTAGATCCTTTTTTAATCATAACTAATTATTTTAACTCGTTAAAAAACAATTTGGGCACTCGCATATCACGAGTGCCCAAGAACAGAACTACTATTTCTCAAAATCATTCTCTACTTCATTAAACCATTGTTCAATATCATTTTTGGTATCGTTGATATTGTTTCTAGCTGTATTTTTGAAACCATTCCACTTTGCCGAGAGCTCATCTTGTCTTTTATTTAAAGCATCTATTTGATCTTGATATTCAGCTTTTGCTTCAGCTTCACTGTTCTCTAAATTTTCCTTTAATTCCTCTAATTGCTCGTCCATTTTTTCTTGGAGATTTTCAAATCTTTCGTTGATATTCTCAGCTACGTCTTCCATATTATCATCTAGTTGCTCCATAGCTTCTTCTGTGTTTCCGCTCAAATCATTTTTATCATTTTTACAAGCAGTAAGGAATAGTAAACCTGTACAGAGGATCATTAATAACTTCGTTTTCATATTTTTCTGTTTTTATTTTTTATTAATTCTTTCTTTGTCATACATACTTAGGAAGCGTTTAATTTGTTCGATTTATATTAATCTTGCACTTGTTAGAGAATATGAAAAAATCAATAGCTATTATAGGAGGGGGTACAGCTGGGTTAATGGCTGCTGCATTTTTAGATACTGATCTATATAATATCTCTATTTACGATAAAAAATCATCAGTCGGACGTAAGTTTTTAGTGGCAGGAGATGGAGGATTTAATTTGACCCATTCTGAAGAAATTAAAAAATTTATTAAGAGATATACACCAAGTGAATTTTTAGAACCTGCACTGAGATCATTTACAAATCAGGATTTTATAACTTGGTTAGGTAATATCGGTATTGATACCTTCATTGGCTCCAGCCATCGTGTTTTCCCTTCGAATGGTATAAAACCCATACAAGTGCTAAGAGCGATTTTAGATTTTCTCAAAAGTAGGGATGTAACCATAAATGGCAATATGGAATTTACGGGTTGGGATAATGGTCATCTTCTTTTTAATAATGATCTTAATGTAAAAGCAGATATCTGCATATTTGCGTTAGGAGGTGCAAGCTGGAAGATTACAGGATCTGATGGAAAATGGAAACAGCTTTTTGAAAGTAAAGGGATAAAGACAGTTCCTTTTAAACCTGCTAATTGTTCATATAATATTTTGTGGTCAAGGGATTTTATCATAAATCACCAAGGTAAACCTCTTAAAAATATAGCCATCCTTTTCGACAATCAGTTGTCCAAAGGAGAGGTGGTTATAACTAGGCAAGGAATAGAGGGGAATGCGATCTATGCACTATCTTCTGCAATACAGTCAGTATTAGACAAGGAACAAGAGGCCACCATTTATATAGATCATAAGCCTACACTTTCTTATCATGAAATAGTAGAAAAAATAAAAAAGGCGGGCAGAAGCCCGTCACGTAGACTAAGAGAAATTCTAAAATTAAATCCGACGCAAGTCGCCTTGATCAAAGATAGGATGTCTAAGGAAAATTTTTTGGACATAGAGAAATTATCAGAGACGATAAAAAAATGTCCTGTTGTAATAACTGGAGCGGGTCCTATCGATGAGGCTATTTCTACAACTGGAGGCATCGATAGAGATAGTTTAAGCCTATCCTATAAAATATCTGTTTTACATAATAGTTATGCTATCGGAGAGATGATCGATTGGAATGCTCCGACAGGAGGATACCTCATCCAAGGATGTGTTAGCATGGGTGTTTACCTAGCTCGGCATCTTAATATTCTAAGGGCGTCGAAATAAAAAAAATAAGTCTTTTAAAGAATCTGAGATGCTACTAATGATGACTACTACCCCTTACCTTCTTCAGCACAACTGATCATTGGGCCGGCTATAGAGGTTGTAGTATTTTATACATCGTCCAGATAAAGGGCTGCATAACTAAGATTTGAAATATTTAAAGGCTCTAATATCTTTTATCATATCGTCCATGTTAATACCGCGAGCTGTAATTTTTTACCATCTATAGTCTTGCAAACTTTCCCGAAGATTGGTAAAGGTCCTTTAGTTTTTCTAGTCATAGCTTGAAAGCAAATATTAAAAAAGGTACTGTGATAGTTGCAGATGTTTTTTGGCTATGGTGCATCCGCTAATTGAGATTATTGCTATTAGGAATTAAATGGTCATATAAAATAGATACGTATTACTATATGATTACCTTACACTTATCTAATTTTTTAATTTAAATGACATAAATGGATATCGTTTTAGAGGCTTTTGGATGGATCGGAGCAGCCGGATTATTGACTGCATTTTATCTTAATACAACTAAGAGATTGACTACAGATAGCCGTATCTATCAGTGGTTAAATCTGATCTGTGCCGTTATGCTGGCAATAAATGCATATTATATTTCATCCATTCCTTTTTTAATTATTAACGCATTTTGGGCAATCGTAGCTATCTTGAGCCTTACAAAACCTAGTCCAAAATCGGCTTAAATTGTATTAGGAAATTGATTTATATAGGATTGTATGACTTGATCATTTGACCGTCCCGAAAAAAAAATTGTCACATCTCTAGTTTCTATAGTGGTTTGGCTTTCGCCAATGTGAGGCGTGCTTTCAAAATTAGTATAGTTTAAATTTTATTTATTCTTCATTTGCGTAAGCGTTTACTCTTTTAATTGTATTATATAAGTGTAGACCTTTTATTCCGGATTTTAGATAGGTTTTAAATTGTTAACCACCATTTAATGAGGCGTAAGTATTACGTTTCAGTAAATTTATAAAAATGAAAAAATGAATAGATTACTAATGATGATACTAGCTGTTTTGTGTCTGTTCTCTTGTAGGGAAGAATCTACGAGTGAGATGACAGATACGATTCCGATAGGGCTAGATACTAATTATCAGCAACTGGTCTACGGTCAGGTGCTCACTACTTCTGGTGATCCGATCAGTAATGTACTGGTTACCGTAAAAGATCAAAATTATATTACAGATGACTACGGTCGTTTTAAATTTGATGAGGTTTATGCTGGAAACAAAGGAACTCAAATTTCTGCTACTAAGGAAGGATTCCTTTACGGAGGTTATAGACTATATGCCGGGGAAACTGGAAATAGTCACGTAGAAATAGTTCTGATGGATGCAAAGGATCTTGGAGATATTCCGGCATTACTAGGAGGTACTATAAATGTAACGGATAAATCATCTGTCACATTTCCATCAGATGCATTTACATTAAACGGAGTAGCATACAGTGGTAATGTAAATGTTCTAGGTAACTGGATCGATCCTACGGCTGACGATATGCTTAGGGTAATACCTGGTGATCTTATGGGTGTCGATATAGAATCTCAGCGAGTGGTGCTGACTTCTTTTGGAATGATCGGAATCGAACTGAGAACGGATAGTGGAGAAGAATTACAGATCGCAGATGGTAAAATGGTAGAGCTTATATACGAAGTTCCAGATGCCATCCTAGGTGATGCTCCAGCTACGATTCCTTTGTGGAGTTTTGATGAGCAAAATGGATTATGGATAGAGGAGGAGTCAGCAACTTTAGTTGGGAATCAGTATGTGGGCCTCGTTTCTCATTTTACATGGTGGAATACAGATATTCCTAACTCTATCGTGGAGTTTTGTATTACCATAATAAACGAAGAGACAGGTCAGCCAATGGCAAACCAAGAGATAAAAATAAATAATCTTTCGGGGTATGGATGTGCGTGGGGTATAACGAATGAGAGAGGGATTATCTGTGGAGTGCTTCCGGAAAATAGTCAGTTTGAAGTAATCGTTTTACTTAGTGACTCTAATTGCCCAGAAGGAAATCCCGTATATAATATAGGTCCTTATACGATCGATGATGCAATAGTAAACGAAGTCATTACTGTAAACTACGGCAATGATGTTATTAGCAATTTTATTAGTGGAACGATCACGGATTGTATAACAGGAAATCCTGTGACAGATGCAACAGTATTATTTGATGCAGCTAATATTTCTGTAGTATCATATACAGACGATAATGGTTATTATAATCAAGAAATAATTACATGCAGTAATATTTCTACTTTAGAAATTACAGCGGTGGATTTTGTGTCTCAGGTAACTGGAGAAGCTACATTAAATAATTTATCAGGTGGAACTTATGTTGCCGACATAGCTTTATGTGACGACTTTGTAGATGCAGAATGGCTACTAAATACAGCCAGTGGTTTTGTGATTGTTACCGATGTAGTATGTAAAGTAAAACCATTTGAGACGATCATCACATCATCAACTGGTGCTGCTGATCTCTTAGGATTTGACTGCACTACTGTAGGAACTTGTGATGCTAGATATGTAGGAACTTTTGGGACTATTTCAGATTTAGAAGTGGAGATTTCAGATTTTGGAAATGTAGGTCAGGCGGTACGTGGGAGTTTCTCAGGAATAAACGAACAGGGAGAAACAGTCTGGGGGAGTTTTAATGCGGAGAGAGTCGAATAAATCTTACTTTGAAATCATACATGACAGATCAGCAACTGATACACGATTCTATTAAGGGAAATGCAAATGCACAGAGGATGTTATTTGACAGGTACGCATCACCGTTATTTTTAGTAAGTAAAAGATACTCTAATAATAAAATGGATGCAGAAGATGCTTTACAAGAATCATGGATCAAAATTTTTAAGGCCCTTCCAAAATATGAAGAGCAAGGAAAATTACTGGCATGGATGAAACGAATAGTAATACATACAGCCCTACGACGTAAGCAGTCATCATGGTTTAAAAATGAGGAGATCGGTTTAGATAGTTCAGTAGATCCTCGCTTTAATCCTAAAGCAGTAGACCAGATGACGGCTGACGAGATACTAGGTTACGTTCTAAATCTACCACCAGGTTATAAAGAAGTTTTTACCCTCTTTGTAATTGACGGATACTCCCATAGAGAAATCGGTGAGGCCTTAGGAATACAAGCGAGCACTTCTAGAGCAAAACTTACTATAGCTAGAAAGAAGATGCAAAAATCCATTTTAGAAGCAAATAAAATTTATGCAAATGTTTCGTAAAGATTTAGAAAATATACTTAAAGAAAAGTATGCAGCCGAGCAGTTTGAACTAGATCATGATGCATTATGGTCTAGAGTTTATCCAGAAATAAAAAAGGATAAAAAACGACCTTTTGGTTTTTGGATGATAGGACTAGGATTACTGATTTTAGTTGCGGGATTATGGATGACCTTAGGATTTCCATCTCATGAGGTGAGTAATGATCTGTCCGCTGATGTCGAGAGCAGCAGCAAAAAGATCGCACAAGATGCTGATGTAATAAGCGATAACGATATTCCCCGAGATCGGGCTATCTTACAACAAGAGGAGACAATAAGAAAGCAAGAAAGGATAGATAATAAAGATTACGCTTCTGCGAATGATGTTACAGATATGCAAAAATCCATATCTACAAATACGATGACAGCGGTCTTTCCGGCAACCACGGATTTATTTTTACATCATACCGATGATAGTCATGCTACTTCTAATGTAGAAAAGCAAACTATAGGAGATCAGATAATTGTAGATCGCTATGCAGCGACAATTGTAGCAGAGTCGTCGACCTCTATTGCACCTATATTATCTGAGTTTAATTTAAGTATGAGTAAAGAAGTAGTTCCAATTATAATTAAGGCAATACCTGTTAAGTCATTTTTATTGCCAACCGACGATAGGAATATAAATTTGGACCTATATCCAAAATCTGAGGGTAAGGTAACCGCTGCTTGTGATTTTAAGCACTGGAAATTTATGGATGTAATCGTAGGATATGGATGGTCATCTAGAGATTTATCTACTAATGATCTAAAGGCAATTCCACAACTTACCTTACGCGAATCTAATGAGCAATCCTTAGATGTGTTTTCTATAGATTTATTATGGACTTATTCTTTTACGGATCATTGGGGTGTAAAATCAGGTATAGACTATCAGAGATTAACGGATAGAGCTACCCATCATTTTGAACGATCAGAGATAATTAGTGGAGACAGTGTGCTATTAGAAACTAAGTATGATGCAAACGGTGTCGTCAGTAATGTTTATGGCGAGGGAGATGAGTTACAGATTACAAAAACACTCAAGACTCGATATAATCATTATCATAGTTTAGGCATACCTATGACTCTCGTTTATAGTAATGGAAGTGGACGTATGACATATGAGATCGGAGCCGGCCTGAGGCTGAGTAAAATGATAGCCGCTATTGGATTTATACAAGATACAGAAAATACAGAATATGATTTTTCTGATGATGCGGATCAGCTATATGGAAGGTCTTTTAATACAGAGATATTAATGGATGCAGGACTGCTTTATAAGCTGAGTAATAGACTCGGATGGAGAACTGGCCTGCAGTATAGATATGGATTAGATGGAGTAAACGCTGGTCTAAATCCAATTACGCAAAAATATAATTTAATAAAAATAACCACCGGACTGAGATATCAGTTCTAAAAATTAATAACATGAAAAAATTAATATTCTTAATAAGTTTTTGCTTTGTAGCATGGACAAGCGTGCAGTCACAGGACTGTTCCATACTGACCATTTCTAATAATACTAATATATCTCTAGATGGCAACGGAGAAGCTGTAGTCACTCCGGATATGCTTATGTTTGGAGATATCAGTCAGTGTAATTATGAGATTGCATTATCTCAGGATAATGGTAATAATAATTTTACGATTGTAATTCCTTATGCAGCTTCTATCAATCTTACCTGTGAGTACATAGGTACTTATGTGGTAAGCGTAAGAGACATCGATTCTGGAAACACCGTCTGGGCATACTTAGGTATAGAGGATAAGATCGGAACTTGTTCTACTAGTTTTGGTCCTGATACATATTCTTTAGTCTATACAGCTAGAAATATTTCAGGGCTTATAGAAACTGATGTAACGTTAAATGGAAATCTCGTTAATCAGGTTTACGATTGGTTAGATACGATCCCTAAGTCAGATTTAGTAGATGGCGAGAATGTGCTAAATTTCCCATCAACTAATTCTAATTTTCAGCTGGGAGGAATTTCTACATTAGATCTTGTAGAGGTCGCAAAGATGTTTGTAGAAGATCCTGAATTCCCTTTGCAGGCAGTTTTAGCAGACATGGATGGATCAGGCTATATTAATATTAATGACCTTGTCGTTTTAAGAAATGTAATCCTAAATTTACCTAATGCAGATTTAGCTGATAACCATTTATTTATGTCTAAAACATATGAATTTCCTTCTGACTTTGATCCTTTTGATTTTACTAACTTAAATTTTAGAGAATACAGATTTGATAAAGATGATGTTACACAAGAAGATTTAGAGTTTTTTGTATATAGGCTCGGGAATATAGCGGGTAATGTGATAATTACGGATAGTATTTCTAATGATGATGTAAGTAATAGATCAGCTAAACAGCTGATATTATCAGATAAAGAAGTCGTAACTGGTGAAACCATACTAGTCCCTATGACTCTAACTTCTGATGATTTTGATATCAAAGGGTTACAGATAGGAATGGCTTTAAATGGACTGATACTAAAAAATGTAAATCATAATTACACAGGCAATTCTTTAATGTATAATTATATTTCTGATCAGGATTTAAGATTTTCATTATTGGATCAGGAAGGTAGTATGGATTTTAATATAACATTGGAATTCGAGGCCTTGGAGAATGGATCACTCAAGGACATGATTATATTGAATACCGATTTTGAGCAAATCGTAGCAGGCGATGATCAGCATGCCGTGATCGACTTAGATTTCCAGTCAGTGAGTTCGACTGTTGAGCTAGAGGATGTTTCTATACGTCTTATAGGAAATGAATTACAATTAATACTTCCAGAGAATCATAAGGATGCTATTGTGGTTTATGATGTTCAGGGTAGAGTATTACATACCGTTATACCTACATCCTCTCTTATTGTCTTAGATATGAGTGATTTTTACGGTGGGATGTTTTTTATAAGCACATTAGTTAATGGTAAGCCATCTACTAAAAAAATGGTTTTAATTAATTAGTAGGCTGCAGCTTTTCTGTAACAGGTAACATCTTATAAATAGGAATAACCCAACACATAAATGAAAAAGTACTCATTCGTTTTACTCTTAATGACCCTGCAATTAGATGCGTACTCGCAGTGCGATGTAGTAATATGTAATCAGAGTATAAATATTTCTTTAGATAATAATGGAAGTGCTGCCATATATC